>JALWTZ010000234.1 GCA_026993285.1 Lysobacterales bacterium
TGCCCACGGAGCTGGGTAACCTGAACACCCTGAAGCAGCTGTATCTCAACGATAACCAGCTTTCAACCTTGCCGGGAAGTTTTTCCACTCTCACCGCTCTCACCCTACTGGACCTGAGTGGCAACCGGTTTACCAGCCTGCCCAATGTGGTGCCCAGCATCAGCTATCTGCAAAACTTGCGCCTGGATAACAATCTTATCAGCACCATGCCCAATATCACCGGCCTGTTTGACCTGCAATCCCTCACGATGGAGAACAACCAGCTGGATTTTGCCACCATGGAAAGCCTGCACGCCACCTACCTCAATAACCTCTCGTACTACACCTTCTCGCCACAGGGCAGCGTGGACAGCGACCGGACGATTGCCATCACTTCCGGTGATACGCTGACCATTACCCCGGAACTGCCGGAGAATCCGTCTGGCAATGACCAGTACCAGTGGTACCGCAATGGCAACCCCATCAACACCACGGCCGGTACACAGCGTATCTATTCCCGCAGTGCTGCCACTGCCAACGATGCCGGGGAATACACCTACCGGGTGACCAATACCCAGGTTTCCGGCCTGACCCTGCGCTCCCATTCCAACAGTCGCAGCATCCAGGTGAATGTGGCGGGTATCTACAGCCTGGGGGGTACGGTATCCGGTCTCAATGGCAGTCTGACCCTGCAGAACACAAGAAATGGCGAGGAGCTGGTGATCACCGGCAATGGCAGCTTTGCCTTCCCCACCCTGCTGGCCAGCATGGCCAGTTACTCCGTAGAGGTATCGGTTTTTCCTGCGGGCCAGGGCTGTGTGGTTCAGAACGGTAGTGGTCTCATCTATGTCGATGTCAACGATATTCAGGTGAGCTGCAGCCCCAATCAGGCACCCGTGGCACTGCGCTACGGAGATTCCGTTCTGGCCTGGACCGGTCAACCCTTCAATCTGTACCTGACGGACTGGGCCGCGGACCCTGATGGCGATATGCTCAGTTTCAGCCCGCTGAGCAGTCAGCCGGCCTGGCTGAAAGTGAGCAGCAGCGGCGATATGTACAGCAGTCAGCCGATTACGGATGTTACCGCAGGCTATCTGCCGCTTTCTTACCGTGCCACGGACCCGTACGATGCCAGTGTGGATGTAACCCTCTATCTACGGGTGGTGGACTCTGTGGAAACGGTGTTCAGCGACCGGTTTTAGGTCTACGAATCGGGCGCGTGGACGCGGAGCCTGCCGATTCGTTATCCTCCATGCAAGACAAACGAGGAATGGGTGCATGAACCGTGTCTGGTGGTTGTTCATTCTGATGGGTTTCAGCCCAGCCTGGGCCCAGCAGGCGGTGGAAACGGACACCCTCAAGGAAAGCTGGCCGCTGAACGGTGCCCGAGCACTGATCATCGACCTGCCGGCCGGCAAGCTCACCCTGACCGCCGGCCAGGGGGATGCCATCGGCGTGCAGGGGCGGGTGCGCAATCCGGCCTTCCTGCGTCATGGCCAGGCCGGCGGGGTGTTCCGGCTCTACTGGCAGGCACCGCTGGCCCGGCCCCCGGAAGATCTGGACTTGCAGTTGTCCGTGCCGGCGCTGGAGCACCTGCGCATTCACGGCCTGCGGCTGGAAGTGGCCGCCCGGGGCGTACAAAGCCAGCAGGTGCGGGTTGGGGTCAATCAGCTGGATATCCACGGGGAGCTGGCCAGCCCCCGCCTGCGGCTTGAGGCCATGCAGGGCCGCGTGCAGCTGCGCCTGAGCGACAACCGGGTGACGGCGCTTTCCCTGCTCAATGGCACCGTCTCGCTGGAAGGGCTGTCCGGCCGCGCGCGGGTGCGGGTGCTCAATGGCCAGATCAGCCTGCAGGGCACGGCCATGGAGGATGTTCGCCTGCACAACCAGAATGGCGGCATGGAACTGCAGGTGGATTTGCTGGATCAGGCGCGGGTGGAGGCGCAAACCCTCACCGGCTCCATCCAGGTTCAGCTCAGTGACGGCCCCTACCACTGCCGGTTCGAAACCCTCACCGGGCAGGTCCATGTCAATGACACGCCCCTGCCCGCGGAATCGCGCAACGGTTCAGGCCAGCACATCGACTGCAGTCCGCCGGATACGCCGGCCACGGCCCCCCGGCTGCGTTTCGTCAGCCAGACGGGGAATCTGATTGTTAATCAAAAACCGTATGAGCGATAGCTATTGAAGTCTATCGGTTTGCCAATATCCACATGATTACATGAAGAATTTCGTCGTAATGGCCATTGTGCTAGGTAATAGATAGTCCTCTTTGATGCTCTGGAAGCTTGCCTTAACTGATAAGCCGAGTAGATATCATTGTAGTACGACTCTCCGACAATAACACCAGATTTAATGCCGATATTATTCATGTAATTATCAAGTGAGATGAAATTGTAATACGGATTATCATACACATGAATATCAAATAGATAGGGAAGGTTGTTGCTATAGATATATTTAAGGTGTTTAATTCTATATTTGATATCGCTAGACACGGGAATTGAAAATCCGACTGAATATGTTTTTGGAAATCTAAGTGTGAAATTTAACCACATCTTTCTAACATATTCAGACCACAAAAAATTATATGGCTTGCCGTCTTTTTTTGCTGGAGGCGAAAGCTCGTTCCCAAGATCAATTCTAAATGGGATTCCACTGTTAGCAATAATTGGCGTCAGGTTATAAATCAAATTCCAGTTTTCTTGAAAATATGATTCCTCAATTGAAGACCATTTTTGACTAAATCTATCCCATCTGGAAGGATTGTTTTTTCCTTGTGGAAAAAAGCCGACCTCGATCTCTCTAAATCCAGATTGCTTGATATCATAAAGATAACTCTTCAAATTGGATCTGTATTTTCTTGCAAAATTTCCGCCATTTGATGGAATTACAGTGCCTGTACTAATGTTTCTTCCATGAAAAATGGCAATTCTCAGCCTGTCTTGGCCAGAGATTTTCATTTTTCTCAATAGGTTTCTTACAGAACTTCTTACTTCCGGTTTATCATAGTTGTATATAATGCCGTATGGTTCTCGCTCGCAATGAGAGAGATTGTATTTGATTTTGTACCAATTTAGATTTGATCCTCCAGATGCAAAGACAGAATTTGTAATAAAAACAATTGTAATAGTCAAGACGATTCTCATCGTTACTTATCCTTTAAAATCCAAAAACTTCCCCCGCTAAAGCAGCGTTTATCTTCATAAGCTAATGCTTGAGACAATTCACGTCCATAAAATTCGAACAAAATAGACGAGCTTGTAAAAAATTTGAAGACATTATTGTACATCATAAAGGCCTGTAGAATATATTGCTCGTTCCAGCTCCTGTTTTCTTTTATTACCCATTCTTCCGGATACTCTCTAGGAATAAAAATATCATGAAAGTGTATGAAAACGCCATAATTAAGAAGAGGGAGTACTTTAAAGAATAAGTGATTCACGTCACTGCCGGTTTTTGATACATGAGATGAGTCAATAAATAAAAAATCTCCAGGTTGAAGATTATTAAATATTTCAAGATCAACATCTTGCACCTTTTTCTGTACAAGTCTTACCCCCTTTTCCTTTTGCAATATTTGAAGGAATTGTCTGGGGTATGGTTCAATCGCTGTTATATCTATGGTGTTATCCAGAAATCTTCTGTTAACATCATGCATGAGGAGTGTTGAAAAACCGGAACCAACTTCTATAATTCTTTTTGGAGCCAATTGACGAAGTAAAACAAATAAGAGCCTGGAGTCTAACCAGCTGAATTGGGAGTTTTGAGTATAGAATTGTAGTGGATTGTTTGTTTTTCTCTCCGGATAATCGTAGTCTGGATAGTAAATTGAGATAGCTTCAAGGATTTTTTTCTGCTCTTTGATATCCAAACCAAAAGTTGCAGGGGGGTTATCAGGCCAAAGTATGTCCTTATACTGTGATAATTCTTTTGGGTTAACAACTGGTGAATAGAAGTGTCCATTCGGATGTGATGTTTTTACATTCATGTTTTTACCAAGAGAAAAAATGGGCAATATAAACCCAATGCAGCAGAATAGCAACACAGAGTTTCGACATCATTTTGTGTGATCGCCTACCTCGTGCAGCAGGTCGTAGAGAGCCGCCTGCAGGCCTTCTTCGTGTACCGGGTGGTAGAAGGGCATTTTCAGCAGGTCGAACACGGTCATCTCCTGCTGCACCGCCCAGGCCAGCAGATGGGCGATGTGCTCGCCGCCGGGGCAGGCCATGCTGCCACCGATGAGCTTGCCGGTTTCCACTTCCGCGTACAGGCGCAGCACGCCGTAGTCCTCGCCGATGAGCACGGCGCGGCCTTCGGTGGAAAAATCTGCCTCGCCGATGGCGATTTCGTCCTCGTCCAGGCTGTCGAAGGCCGGGCCCACGGTGCAGAGATTGGGGTCGGTGAAGACGATGCCCAGCGGTGTCTTGCGCCGGTAGGCTTTCGCTGTATCGGCCACGGCATTGCTGCCGGCGATGCGCCCTTCGTCGCCGGCTTCGTGCAACAGCGGGCGGTAGGCGTCCACATCACCGGCGATGAACACCGGCTGCCCGTCGATCTGCAGGGTTTCCGGGTTGAAGGGGGGCAGGCCCTGTTCATCCAGTTCGATGCCGGCCGCTTCCAGGTTCAGGCCCCGCAGGTTGGGGCGGCGGCCCAGGCTGGCCAGTACCTGGTCGCATTCAAAGTCGGTCTTGCCGGCGCGAACCCGCAGGTCATCCCCGGCGGCCTCGATTTCCACCGCCTGGCCCAGGGTCATGGGCAGGTCACGGGCCAGCAGGGCGCGGGCCTGGGATTGCACCACATAGTCCTGGATGCCGCCGATTTCCTGTGCCAGATCGAAACCGTGCACTTCCAGCCCCCAGCGGGCCAGTGCCTGCCCCAGCTCCAGACCGATGGCCCCCAGCCCCACCACGGCCAGGCGCGGGCCCAGGCTTTCCTGCTCGAACAGGCTGTCGGTAGTCAGGATGCGATCACCGAAGGCCTGCCAGGCTGCCGGCACCACCGGCGAGGAACCGGTGGCGATGATGATCTTTTCGGCGTGAATGCGGGTATCACCGGCTTCCAGCACACCGGGCGCGACAAAACGCCCATGATGGGGAATGAAGCGTTCCCCCAGTTTTTCCACCCGCCGGGCCGGGCCGCCGGCTAGGCCGTCGCGCAGCTTGCGCACCAGGGCCAGGGCCTGCGCGGGATCGGCTTTCAATGCCTCCGTGCCCTGAACACCGGCCCTTTCCAGCCAGCGGCGGCGGTGCAGGTCGTGACCGATCTGGATGGCGGCCTTGGAAGGCATGCAGCCCACCCGCGCGCAGGTGGTGCCCAGGATGCCGCCGTCCAGCAGCACAAAACTTTTGCCGGAACGCTTGACCGGCCCCAGCGCGTACAAGCCGGCGGAACCGGCCCCCAGTATGGCGATGTCAACCTTGATTTCCTGCATGATGATTCATCTCCGGCAGAACCGCGCTCATCATAGCCCATTCCCCGGCCGGTGGAGACTGCTGCGATGGGGTGTGTTAGCCCAAAGCAGTAATGTTCCCTTTGTTCAATTCTAAAATGTCCCCTTTTGTTTACAGGGGGGCACATGACAAAGGAGTCCATTACGATGAGTCAGCGGGAACTGGATCGAGCTGGTGCGCTCCCGTTATGCCGATTTCGGCCCCACCTTGGCTTGTGAGAAGTTGCTCGAGTTGCATCAGTACAAGCTCTCTGTGGAGACGCTACGTCAATGGATGATCGAAGCGGGTCTCTGGA
>JALWTZ010000235.1 GCA_026993285.1 Lysobacterales bacterium
CCCCGATAAAAACCCGTGCCTTGCAGCACGGGTTTTTTTATAGCATTTCTTCGAGAAAGGCCTTCATCTGAGCCCAGGAACGGTGGTCCGCACGGGCGTCATAGCGTACATTATCGATACCATAGCGTGCTGCATCCGGATTGGTAAAGGCATGTCGCGCATTGGCCAGTATGGTCAGCACATAATCGGTACCGGCCTCATCCAGCGCCTGGCGAAAGGCCTGCACGCGCGCTTCCGGCACAAAGGCGTCCCTGGCACCATGTTCCACCAGAATGGCCGCCCGGATTTGACCGGCCTGTTGTGCCGTGGCCGGTGGCAGGCTGCCATGAAAACTGACCACCGCCTTCAGTGGCAAACCCGCGTAGGCCATTTGCATCACCGTGCTGCCACCAAAACAGTAACCGATGGCCGCCAGACGTGATGCATCCACACGGGCATGCTGTTGCAACTGTTCCAGCCCTGCCCGCGCACGCGCCAGCCACGCATCCGTGTTGCCGGCAATCTGTTTCATCCAGCCCTGTGCGGTGTCTGCATGTTCGGTTACCCTGTCCTGGCCGTACATGTCCATGGCAAAGGCCACATATCCCAGTTCCGCCAGCATGCGTGCCCGCTTGCGGGCATAATCATTCAATCCCCACCACTCGTGGGCCACCAATATACCGGGCCGCTTGCCCGCAAAACGGTCATCGAAATAGAGATAGCCCTTTAAAGCCGTGCCATTCTGGCTGTACTGGATGACCTCTTCCTTTACTGCGGCCTGCACGACCGTCACCAGCCCTAGCAACAGGCCCAGACAAAACCCGAATTTTTTCATGATGCCGCACTCCTGTTTTACTGGAAAAGGCAGTGTTGCACGCACACCCGGCGAAAACAAGCCGATATATTAGCAACATCTTGAATAACAAGAAAAATGGTGCTTGCGCCCGGCAACCCTACGCCTGCGTATGATTCGCTTGCCTTGGGTGAATGGCCTGCACTAAGATAGCGCGACAACCAACCATTCCACAGGGGGAAGTCATGTTACGCAAACTCATGCCGGCACTGGGCCTGGCCACTGCATTGACGCTGGCAGGCTGCGGCGGTGTACAGGACGACCGTGCCGTTCCTGCACCACCGGCCACCAATGACGATGGCAATCCAACCACGGCTATCATTACGGCCATATTCAACCCGGCGGAAGGTGAGCTGCCCTTTCCCACCAATCTGCTGCTTTCCGGCACTACCGACCTGACATTGAATCCGCCAGTGGCTGACCCCAGCAACTATGGCGATCCATCGGTGGCCCTGAGCGCGATGGATGGATTCAGCCCCACCAACCCCTGGGTAGCCAACTTCTCTGCGGCCGTGGACCCGAACACGGTAGTCCCCGGCCAGACCGTACGGTTTTTCCAGGTCACCACCACCCCGCAGGGTGCCACCACCGGCGTGGTACGGGAACTGACCCCCGGTGTGGACTATGTGGCCACCATGGCCTCGGAAACCACCCTGGCCATCATCCCGCTGCAACCCCTGCAGGAACTGACTTCCTACATGGCGGTGCTGACCAACGGGCTGAAGGATGCGGCCAATAATGCGGTAACTCCGGATCAGGTCTATTTCATCGCCAAGAAAACCGCTCCACTGGTAGACGCCAATGGCAACAGCACGCTTCCGGCGCTGGACAATGCCACGGCCCAGGCCCTGGAACCACTGCGCCAGCTGACCAACTCCCAGGAGTACGCTGCCGCCGCCGTGGGCATCAACCCCGATGACATCGTGTTGAGCTGGACGGCCACTACCATGGGCATTACCCCCGTTCTGGGCGCCGTACATTCCATCACCCAACCCGGGCCCATCACCCTGGTGCCCACCGGGTTGAACACCTCTGTGGTCGGAGGAGCCGGCATTGCCGATTTGTATATCGGTACCCTGACCGTTCCGTATTATCTGGAAGCCCCCAGCACGGAAAACCCGCTGGGCCCGCTCAACGGTTTCTGGGAAGCGGCACCCGGTGCCTATGTACCGCCCTTCGACAGTTTCGGGCTGGACCCCACTTCCACCAACATCACCTATGCCAACCCCTACCCGGTGGTGAAATCCAACCAAACCATTCCGGTGCTGATGAGCGTGCCCAATGCGGGTTCCGGCCAAAGCATGCCTGCCAGTGGCTGGCCCATCGTCATTTTCGGTCACGGCATCACCCGCAACCGGGGTGACATGCTGGCCATCGCTGACACCATGGCCGCCCAGGGCTTTGCCGTGATCGCCATCGACCAGCCGCTGCACGGCGTGACACCGAATGACCCGCTGGCACCGCTGTTGTATATCGAAAACACGCCCTTTGGCCCGGTAGCCTCCGAGCGTACCTTTGATGTGGATTATGTCGATAACGCCACCAGTGCTCCTGGAGCCGATGGGCAGGTGGATCCTTCCGGTGCCCATACCATCAACCTGCAAAGCCTGCTGACTTCCCGCGACAACCTGCGACAGGCAGCTGCGGACCTGTGGGTCTTGAACGCCTCCCTGCCCAATGTGGACATTACCGGCGACGGTGTAGGGGATCTGGACACCTCCCGCACCAGCTTTGTCGGCATTTCACTGGGTTCCATGGTGGGCATGCTGTTCCTGGAATTCGAACCCACGGTCAATGTGGCCACCCTGTCCGTGCCGGGTGGTGGCATTGCCCGCATGCTGGAAGCCTCGCCCACCTTCGGGCCGGTCATTGTCGGCGGCCTGGCCGCTGCCGGACTGCAACAGGGCAGCGCGGACTACAACCTGTTCATGACCGTGACCCAGACGGTGCTGGATGCCGCGGATCCCATCAACCACGCCCGCAACGCCGCCCTGAGCAATGCAATCCTGCTGCAGGAAGTGGTCGATGACCAGGTGATTCCCAACGCGGTGGCCACGGCACCGCTTTCCGGCACCGAGCCCTTGATCCGTGCCATGCAGCTGATGCCCATCAGCAGCACCTACAGTGATGCCAGCGGAGTACGGGCCGTAACCCGCATACTGGGCGCCGCCCACGGCTCCCTGCTTTCACCGACGCCATCCCTGCAGGCCACCATGGAAATGCAGGGAGAAATGGCCAGCATGAGTGCCACCATGGGAACCACGGTGGTCGTCAATGATGCCAGCGTGCTGGTTTCGGAATAAGGGGGAATGACCATGAACACACAACAAGCATTCAAGCCCTCCAAACTGGCCCGTGCCCTGAGCCTGGGCGTGGCCATGCTGGCCCTGCAGGGTACGGCCGAGGCCTACAGTTACGACAAGGGAGATTTCAGCCTGACCTGGGACAACGCCATCAGCTATGGCTTCTCCATGCGGGTGGAAAACCGGGCGGATGACCTGGTGGGCAAGGCCAATCACAATCCACTGGTCTTTGCCCTGCCATATCCGGAACAGGTGGCGGCCACGGGCCGCTGGTCGGTGAACTCCGATGACGGCAACCTGTTGTTCGATCAGGGCGATCTCATCTCCAACGCCATCAAGTGGACCACCGAGCTGGGCTTCTCCTACGGCAACTTTGGCGGCTTCTTCCGCGCATCGGCCTTCTACGACGATGTCTATGCCAACCGCAATGATCTTTCCGACCCGGTGAAAAAACTGGTGGGTTCCGACCTGCGCCTGCTGGACGGCTACCTCTACTGGGATTTCGACCTGGGCAACCTGCCCGGCTCCATCCGGGTCGGCAACCAGGTGGTCAACTGGGGCGAAAGCGCCTTTATTCAGGGCGGCATCAATATCATCAACGCGGTGGATGTTTCCAAGCTGCGGGTGGCTGGCGCCGAACTGAAGGAAGCCCTGATGCCGCAGAACATGGTCTGGGGCTCTCTGGATCTGAGCGACAACCTGTCCATGGAAGCGGTCTACCTGATGGAATTCGAGCAGATCGACCCCGACCCGGCCCGGACATACTTTTCGACCAATGACTTTGCCACCCCCGGCGGGGAGTTTGTGATGCTGGGCTTTGGCCTGTTCGATGAGCAGTTCCCCGGCCTGACCATCAACCGCCTGCCCGACCGCTACCCGAAAGAAAGCGGCCAGTGGGGTGTGGCCTTCCGCTATTTCGCAGAAAGCCTCAACGATACGGAGTTTGGCCTGTTCTACAACCGCTACCACAGCCGGCTGCCACTGATCAGCGGTGTTGCGGTCAGCAATGCCAGCCCTTCATCCGGCGGCTATTTTGTCGAGTATCCGGATAACATCGACCTGTACGGTTTCAGCTTCAACTCCAACTTCGACAATGGCGTGGCCGTGGCCGGTGAAGTCTCCTACCGCCCCAACCTGCCCTTGCAGATGGACGATGTGGAACTGCTGTTCTCCGCCCTGTCCCCGCTGAATGCGGTCATCCCGGAGCCGGTCAACCGTTTTATCAGCCAGATGGGTGAATACGGTTTTGGCGAAGAAATCCGTGGCTGGGAGCGGCACAAGGTCACTCAGGCACAGGTGACCATCACCAATGTGTTCGGGCCCAACAACCCCTTCAAGGCCGACCAGCTGGCCGTGGTGGCCGAAGCCGGCCTGACCCAGGTTTGGGATCTGCCGCCGCAGGATGTGCTGCGCTACAACGGCCCCGGCACCGATACCTCTGGTGGCCCGGATGTGACTTCCGGCCGTTTCCGCAACCCGCAAACGGAAACCCGTGGCTTTGCCACCGAGTTTTCCTGGGGGCTGCGCACCTTCATGCGCATGACCTACAACAATGCCTTTGGCACTGCCTTCAACCTCTCGCCACGCATCGGCTACAACATCGACATGCAGGGTGTCTCTCCAGGGCCTGGCGGGCAATTTGTAGAAGGTCGCAAGACCCTGTCCCTGGGCCTGAACGGTACCTATCTGGAAAAATGGAGCGCGGACATCAGCTACACCCGCTACATGGGTGCCGGCCGCTACAACCTGTTGCGTGACCGGGATTTCGCTTCCTTCAACATCAAATACTCGTTCTGAGGAGTGCAGCCAATGAAAGCGAAGACAATGAATCGAACATGGATGCTGGCACTGAGCCTGCTGGTCTTTCAATCCGGCGCACAGGCCACGGCAACCGCCGATGAAGCGGCTGCACTGGGCAAGACCCTCACCCCGCTGGGGGCGGAAAAGGCCGGCAATGCCGATGGCAGCATCCCAGCCTGGGATGGCGGCATCACGGAACCGCCCGCCGGCTTGAACTATCAGGTGGGGCAGTTCCACCCCGACCCCTTTGCCGGAGATGCTGTCCGCTTCGTTATCGATGCCAGCAATGTGGATCAGTATGCGGACAAGCTGAGTGCCGGCCAGAAGGCCATGTTCAAGCGGTATCCGGACTTCAAGATGAATGTCTACCCCACCCACCGCAGTGCCACTTTCCCGCAACGCACGCTGGAAATGACCATGAACAATGCCACCACCGCCAAGCTGACACCGGATGGCGAGGGTGTGCTGGATGCGGCGGAAGGCTTTCCCTTTCCCATTCCCAAGAATGGCTATGAAGTCATCTGGAACCACAAGCTGAAGTTCAAGGGGGTCAGTGCCCGCCGCTACAATAACCAGGTGGCACCCACCGCGGGAGGCGCCTATACCCTGATCAAGCTGCGGGAAGACACCTACGCGCCCTATTTTGAAAAGGGCAAGACCATTGCCGACATCAACAACATCCTGTTGTACTTCTTCCAGGAAGTGGAAGCCCCGGCCCGCCTGGCGGGAAATGTGCTGCTGGTGCACGAGACCCTGAACCAGGATGTGCAAAAACGCCAGGC
>JALWTZ010000236.1 GCA_026993285.1 Lysobacterales bacterium
ACGGCGGCTGTCAGTGTAATACTGTGTGCCACGGTGAAGGCGGTGATGGTCAGCAACAGGGTGCGCAGGCTGGAAACCAGTGCCAGCAGGCCCAGTACAAAAAGCAGATGGTCGATGCCGGTGAGAATGTGGTAGATGCCCAGGCGGTAGAAACCCAGTACCGCCGCCGGCTCTGCGACATCCAGGCCGGTATTCTGGTAGTTGAGCAGGCTGGATTGGGACGGGCCGTCCAGCGGCTGGTAGTGGACCAGGGTATCGAGCAGGTTGCTGCTCAGATCGGGCAGTGACAGATGCCGCCCGGCCAGTGTGCCGGGGTTGCAGTCCAGCATCAGGCTGCCCATGGCGTAGCCTTGCAGCAGCTTTACGGACGATACGGATTGTTGTTGGCAGGGTGGGCTGATTTGCAGGTGGAACTTGGGGATGGCCTGATTCTGTTGCTGGGGCACTTTCCATTGTACGAGGTATTGGCCAGGCAGGGTTTCTTCGATATCCAGCTGAGCCGGGCGCAATTCATGGGCCCGAGCCTGGCCATAGAGCAGCAGATTCAGCAACAGGCACAGCAAACCAAGGGGTAGCCCTTTCATGAATCAATCTCCGGTTTTGGATGCTCGGGCCAAACGTATTGATATTTCTGCTTCAGTTTGCGGTAAAAGGTGGCCCGGGCCTCTTGCTTGCGGCTGTTGAGCAGATCCATGACCACCCGGTTGTAGATGGATTCCAGTGGGGACAATGGGCCGGGTTGTTCCATGGTTTTGCGGATCAACAGCAGGCTGGAACCCGATGTATAAGGGCCACTCCATTGTTGCAGGGGTGCCTGAGGGATTGTTGCTGCCAGTTCTGGCCCCAATAGTTTGCGGATGGTACGGGGTGTTTGTACCTGATATTCGCGTGCCAGCCCGCTTGGGTCACCCAGCCCCTTCCAGCCCGGATCTGCCGGGTCGAGCTGGTTTAGCCGTTCCAGCGCGGTCAATGCCCGTTGCCGTTTTTCATCAGGTGATTCTGCGCCACGAATCACCACCAGCTGAAAGGTGTAGCGTGGTGGGTTGCGATATTGATCGGCGTGTTGTTGGTAATACTGTTCTATATCCTTGTCCGTCAGCCGGTTGATATCCGCCAGATTTTCCGCCAGATAATCCATTTTCTGCACCAGGCGGCGGCGAATAACCAGATCACCCTGATCCAGCCCCAGGCGCAGTGCTTCGCGGTAGAGGGTTTCTTCCCGCAGGTAGTCATCCATGAGGCGTTTCAAGGTTGTGGGATCTTCCACTGCTCTACCGGCCTTGCGCCATTGTTTCAGTAGCTGCCGGTAAGTGGTATCGGATATTTCGATGACGGTGGCCGTTTCTGGTGTGGCCTGGGAAGGATGGATCAGATGGTTCAGCCAGTAGAGCACTGCGCCGGCCAGCAAAAAATGGATCAGTGGTTCACGGAGGAGTTTTGTCATGCAACAGCGATTTTTTCGGCAATGAACTTGCAAAATACTGCTGAAGCACACGCCTAGGCAAGAAAACTTACAAATTTTTACTTCCTGCCAGGCCATTGCCGGCACTGTGGCGGATCATTCGCCGCTGATCATCCAGCCAGATACAATGGTGCATCTGGCTGGGCAGGGTTTCCAGCGCGTATTCCGTCCAGCGCTGGTAATGTTGCAGAAATACACGCAGTGTACCCCGGGTCATCAGCTGAAGCCCTTGGCCGGCCTGGGTTTTCCGGTACAGGGCTGCTTCCTGCTGCCAGCGCCAGGCTTCCACGCAATGAAAGCCCGGCGCGGCCAGCATCAGCCAGTGATCGACCATTGACCACAGCTTTCGGTAGGGGCCGGCCAGCTGGTCATTGACATAGCGCCGCCAGTGGCCCTCCGGATCCTGCTCGGCCTCCAGGGAGTTGACGGGAGATTGCAGTCTGGCGGCGGGTTGCGGCGGCAGGCCCAGGCACCAGCCTTCCAGAATGATCCACTGCACCGGCCGGTCGATCGGTTGCCACTGTTCCCGGGGCGCGCGGTCGTCCATAGCCTTGAGAAAACGGGGTAGTCTTCGGCCGTGTTGCCCCGCTTTCAGGGCGGCCAGATCCTTCAGCAGATGGCAGATGGCATGCGTGCCGGGCACGCCACGGGTGGCTAGCAGGGGGTGCAGGGCATCAGCCAGTTGCCGGCGCTCTTCATGGCCGAGGTAATAATCGTCCAGGGAAATGTGCACCGCCACCAGGCCGGCTTCTTGCTCCGCCCATTGTTTCAGTGCCTGGGCCAGGGTGGTCTTGCCCGAACCCTGGCAACCGTGCAGGCCCAGTACCCGTGCCGGACCCGAACTTGACGGCAGTAGTGGCTCAAGCCAGGGCAGCAGGTGTCGCGATACTTCTCCCGCCCAGGAATCCGGCAACCCCTGCTGCCGTGCGTGCTGCTCAAACCAGTCGGACATGGCTTGAGCGTGCGCTGGTGAAAGCGAGGATTTCAGTCATGGTGGCAAACCGCCGGCCCGTGAAGCATCAGCGGGCATTGTAGCGGTTTGAGTGAAGGGTGGGGTTACTTGCCGCGGTAGGTGATGCGGCCCTTGGTGAGGTCGTAGGGCGTCATCTCGACCTTGACCCGGTCACCGGTCAGGATGCGGATGTAGTGCTTGCGCATGCGGCCGGAGATGTGGGCAGTAATGATGTGGCCGTTGTCCAGCTCGACTCGAAACATGGTATTGGGCAGGGTTTCCAGTACCGTGCCTTCCATTTCGATCTGATCTTCTTTTGCCATGCAGTTGCAGGCTCCGCAGTGTTGAACAGGCGCGCTATTGTGCCAGAAAAGCCGTGGAGGGGAAAGCGCTGATCCGGGGTGGGCGTGTGCTTCAGCCGTGTTTCAGCACGCGGGCCTTTTCCCGTTGCCAGTCACGGTTTTTGGCCGTTTCACGCTTGTCGTGCAGTTTCTTGCCTTCGGCAACAGCGATTTCCAGCTTGATCTTGCCTTTCTTCCAGTACAGGGCGGTGGGTACGAGAGTCATGCCCTTGCGTTCCACCACGCCGATCAGGCGGTTGATTTCATATTTGTGCAACAGGAGCTTGCGCTTGCGTACCGGGTCAGCCGGGTTGTGGGTAGAGGCCGAGGGCAGGGGGGTGATGCGGGCACCATGCAGCCAGGCTTCGCCCTTGTCGATCTGGACAAAGCTTTCGTCAAAGTTGATGCGGCCGGCACGCAGGCTCTTGACTTCCCAGCCTTCCAGCGCCAGCCCCGCTTCCAGCCGTTCATGCAGGTGGAACTCGAAACGGGCCTTGCGGTTGGTGGCGATGGTGCTGCCGCTGTCCTTGGGTTTTTTCTTGTGCTTGGCCATGGTGATTCCTCCGGGGGCGCGTATTCTAGCATTGATTGATCCGCCTGCTTGCGGCCAGCGGCCGGTGATGGCAGGATGTGCCGCTTTCCACAGGCATTTGACGCGATGCAAACTGTCGAGCGTGAAGCGCTGGTGCCCTATTCCGCCGAAGCCATGTACGCGCTGGTGAAGGATGTGGCTCGCTACCCGGAATTTCTCAGCTGGTGTACCGCCACCGAGGTGCTGGAAGAGAGCGAACAGGGCATGCGCGGCCGCATCCATTTGCAATTGGCGGGCATCCGCCAGCATTTCACCACCCGCAACACCCATGTGCCGGGGCGGGAGATCATCATCGAGCTGGAGGAAGGGCCGTTCACCAGCCTGTCAGGGCGCTGGACCTTCACCCCGCTGGGGGAGCTGGGCAGCAAGGTGGCGTTGCAGCTACGCTTTGCCTTCGCTTCCGGTCTGGTGAACCTGGCTTTCTCCAGGGGCTTTGCCGGTATTGCCGACCGGATGGTCAACGATTTTGTTCAGCGAGCGGAGGTGGTGCATGGACAGCATTGATATCGAAGTGGCCTACGCCACGCCGGAAAAGCAACGCATCATCGCCCTGCAGGTACCCGCGGGCTGTACCATCGCCGAGGCCATCGAACGCTCGGGCATTCGTGAGGAATTTCCGGGCATGGCGGTGGGTGATGTGGGGGTGTTCAGCAAGCGCCGCAAGCTGGATGATGAAGTGAAGGCCGGTGAGCGAATCGAGATCTACCGTCCGCTGATTGCCGATCCGAAAACGGCCCGGCGGAAAAAGGCGGAACAGCAACGGGAAAACCGCTGAATACACAGCGGCCAGCCGTGGCTTAGCGGGCTTCTTTCACGCTTTGCACACCTTCCGGCAGGGTGTCCCCTTCCATTCTGGCCAGTCGGCCATTCTCAAAAAACAGGGTAAGCTCTCGGGTATCAGTCTGGCCGCTGCGGTAGTTCTTGTAGTAGTAAACATAGTCCCAGCGGTCATTGTGGAAGGGATCCTGAATCGCGGGAGTGCCCAGAATGCTCATGACCTGTTGTTGGGTCAGCCCCGGGCGCAGATCCTGCAGATCCTTTTGTTCAAACTTGTTGCCCTGGGCGATATTGACCTTGTAGATCACGCCGCAACCGGACAGATAAAACACGCCACAGAGGGCGAGTAGGCTAAGAAAGTGTTTCATGAAGGTTGCCTGATTGTAAGCCGCTTGGCCATGAAAGATAATGCACCATTGTACTATAAGCAAAAGCCACTGACGGGAGAAAGCGTTGGAATCCGCCGACATCAAGAAAGCCGGGCTGAAGGTTACCCTGCCGCGCGTAAAGATTCTGGAAATTCTGGAACAGAATCACGAGGCACATCTGACGGCTGAAGACATCTATCGCTGCTTGCTGGAAGCCAGGGAGGATATTGGTCTGGCAACGGTCTACCGGGTGCTGACCCAATTTGAGGGCGTGGGCCTGGTGCGCAAGCACAACTTCGAGGGTGGCCAATCGGTCTATGAACTGGACACCGGCCAGCACCACGATCACATCCTCTGCCTGGATTGCGGCAAGATTATCGAGTTTGTCGATGAGGAAATCGAGCGCCGTCAACAGGCCATAGCCGAGCAAAACGGTTTCGAGCTGGAAGAACACAGCCTGACCCTCTACGCCCGCTGCAACCGCTGTCCCAACCGCGATGGAGAAGGCCGTTAAGCCGTGAAGCCCCGCCGTGTCTGGCTGTCCTGGAGCACCGGCAAGGACAGCGCCTGGACCTTGTTTCAGCTGCAGCTGAACCCGGAAGTGGAGGTGTCCGGCCTGTTTACCACGGTCAATGGTGAGTTCCAGCGCACCGCCATGCACGCGGTGCGGGTGGCGTTGCTCAAGGCTCAGGCCGAGGCTTGCGGCCTGCCATTGAAAATCATCGAGCTGCCCTGGCCCTGCAGCAACCGGGAATATGAGCAGGCCATGCAGGGCCTGCTGGAATTCCTCCATGCAGAACAGGCGGAGGCGGTGGCCTTTGGTGATCTGTTTCTCGAAGATGTGCGCGCCTACCGCGAACAGCAGATGGCCGGCAGCGGGCTGGATTTGCTCTTTCCACTCTGGGGCAGGCCTACCGATGAACTGGCCGAGGCCATGATTGCCGGTGGCCTGCAGGCAACCCTGACCTGTGTGGACCCGCGCAAACTGCCCCGTCGTTTTGCCGGGCGGCGCTTCGACCGGAAATTGCTGACGGATCTCCCCGAAGGCATCGACCCCTGTGGCGAAAATGGCGAGTTTCACACCTTTGTCCATGCCGGGCCCATCTTTCGGCGGCCACTGGCGGTGGAAACGGGGGAAGTGGTTGAGCGCGACGGCTTTGTGTTTTGTGATGTGCTGCC
>JALWTZ010000237.1 GCA_026993285.1 Lysobacterales bacterium
GCCAGGGCCATGACCGCGTCCACCAGTTCCTCTGCGCGGCGCATCATGGCCGGGTTTTGCGAGTGTACCGGGATGTTGGTATGCACATTGCCGTCACCGGCGTGCATGTGCAGGGCGATGAACAGCCGTTCGTTGCGGATGGCCTGGTGGATGGCGCGCAGTTCATCGCGCAGGGGCTTGAATTGCTCGCCGGCGAAGGTCTGGTCCAGCAACTGGACGATTTCCCGCCGGTAGGAGATGACGATATCCCGGCGCAGCAGCAGGTCCAGCAGGGTGTCGCCGGGGCGGGGTTCGCCTTCGCTCAGGCTGAGGCAGTCGGGGAAGCGTTCCGCCGGTTCATCCAGATGTTGCAGCAGGTTCTCCCAGCAGGCGGCCCGCTGGCGCATGTGCTGGATGAGCTGGTGGATTTTCTCCAGCAGGATTTCCCGCTCCTCGCCGGTTTCACCGGCATCCAGCCCGCCGGGCTGCTCCAGCCGCGCGCAGACGGCCTCGACAATGCGCAGCTTGTTGCGGATGGATTCGATGATGTTCAACCGTTCCACGCCCCGGTTGTAGGCGGGCAGGTTCTCCAGCGGAATCACCACGTCCTCGTTGATCTTGAAGGCGTTGGTGTGGGCGGAAATGGCGGCGGTGCGGGCGCGGTCCAGCCAGAAACGCTTGCGGGCCTCCGGGCTGGCGGCGATGAAGCCTTCCCCGCCACGCTGGTTGGCCAGGCGCACGATATGGCTGGCGGCCAGCCCCAGGGCGGTTTCGTCGTCACTGATCAGATCGGCCAGCAGCACCATCTTGGGCCGTTGCTGGCGGGCGGCCTTGGTGGAATAACCCACGGCCTTGAGGTAGCGGTCGTCCAGGTGTTCCAGCCCGGACAGGCGCACGTCGGGGTGTTCATCCACATAGCGGGTGATGGCCAGGATGGATGCCACTGCCGGGGTCACTTCCGGGTCGAAAAATTCCAGGCAGACGGTGCGCACATGGGCCGGCATGCGATGGAGGATGAAGCGGGCGGAGGTGATCAGCCCGTCGCAGCCTTCCTTCTGTACCCCGGGCAGGCCGGAGAGGAATTTGTCGGTCACATCCTTGCCCAGCCGGTCCTTGCGGAAGGCCCGCCCGGGAATCTCCAGCCGTTCGGGCTCGCCGCGGCGGGTCTGGCCGTCGGCCTCGTAGTGGTGGATTTCGAACACCACCGTTTCCTGTTCGTGAATCTTGCCCAGGTTGTGGCCGATGCGCACCACCTCCAGCCAGTGGCCGTCGGGCATGACCATGCGCCAGGAGGCCAGGTTGTCCAGGGTGGTGCCCCAGAGCACGGCCTTCTTGCCGCCGGCGTTCATGGCGATGTTGCCGCCGATGGTGGAGGCATCCTGGGATGTGGGGTCGACGGCGAAGGCCAGCTGGTGCCGCTGGGCCAGCTCGGAAACCCGGCGGGTGACCACCCCGCATTCGCAGCGCACGGTGGGCACGGGCTGTTCCAGCCCGGGCAGCCGCCTTTCTTCCACCGGCCCCAGGCCGATGAGCTTTTCGGTGTTGACCACCGCCGAGAAGCGGGTCAGCGGCACGGCCGAGCCGGTGTAGCCGGTGCCGCCGCCACGGGGAATGATGCTCAGTTCCAGTTCGGCCAGGGCCTGTACCAGCGGGGCCACTTCCGCCTCGGTTTCCGGGTAGACCACCACGAAGGGCATTTCCACCCGCCAGTCGGTGGCGTCGGTGGCGTGGCTGACCCGGGCCGTGCCGGAGAAGTCGATATTGTCCTCGCGGGTGATGCGTTTCAGCCGCTGGCGAACCCGGCGCCTGAGAGCCGCGTCTCCGGCCAGCTGGGCGGCGAAATCTTCCACCGCCTGCCGGGCCAGCCGCAGCAGTTCCAGCGCGCGGCTGTTGTCGCGGGCGCGTTGTTCGAACTGTTCCAGCCGGTGGTTGAGGGCCTGGATCAGCATTTGCCGCCGTTTCTGGTTGTGGATGAGGTCGTCCTGCAGGAAGGGGTTGCGGCTGACCACCCACAAATCCCCCAGTACTTCAAAGAGCATGCGTGCCGAGCGGCCGGTCTTGCGCCGTTCGCGCAGGGCCTCGATCAGCCGCCAGCCTGCTTCCCCCAGAAAACGGCGAATGATGTCGCGGTCGGTGAAGGAAGTGTAGTTGTAGGGGATTTCGCGAATGCGATGGGGCACGGGCTCAGTTCTTCCGGTGTCGTTCTTCCAGGGTGGACAGTATATCCGCAAGCGTCAGCTCGCGCGCCTTGAGCAGCACCAGCACATGGTAGAACAGGTCGGCCAGTTCGCCGCGCAGGGATTCATCCGTTTCGCAGACGGCGGCCAGCGCCGATTCCACCCCTTCCTCGCCCACTTTCTGGGCGATGCGCTGGATGCCGGCCTCCATCAGCCGGCGGGTGTAGGATTGCTCCGGCGGTTGCTTCAGCCGTTCATCCAGCACCTGCTCCAGCTGCTGCAGAAAGCCGCCGGCCTGGGCCGGGGCCTCTCCAAAGCAGGAAGGCGTGCCCAGGTGGCAGGTGGGGCCTTCCGGCATGGCTTGCACCAGCAGGGTGTCGCGGTCGCAGTCCAGCGCCCAGCTGCGAAGATGCAGGAAATGGCCGGAAGTCTCGCCCTTGAGCCAGAGCGTGTCGCGGCTGCGGCTGTAGAAGCAGACCTTGCCCTCGGTCAGGGTGCGTTCGAAGGCGGTTTTGTTCATGTAGCCCAGCATCAGCACCTGGCCGGTGAGGGCGTGTTGCACGATGGCCGGTATCAGGCCGTTCATCTTTTCCCAGTCGGGTTGTGCTTGTGTCTGGCTCATGCGGCTTGCTCCCAGCGGACGGGCAGGCCGGTTTCGGCCAGCCAGGCCTTGAGTTCGGGTATGCGGATGCTGGCGGAGTGGAACACGCTGGCCGCCAGCGCGCCATCCACACGCGCCTGCTCGAAGACCTCGCGAAAATGCTCCGGCGCGCCGGCACCGCCGGAGGCGATCAGCGGCACCTGACAGACAGCCCGTGCCTGTTGCAGGTGTTCGATGTGATAGCCCTTTTTCACCCCGTCGGTATCCATGCAGTTGAGCACGATTTCACCGGCGCCGCGCTGTTGCGCTTCCTTGATCCAGGCCAGGGTTTCCTTGTGGGCGAAGCGGCTCTTGTCCGGGTCGCCGGTGTATTGCTTGACCTGGTAGCCCTGTTCGGTGCGGATGCTGTCCACCCCCACCACCACGCACTGGGTGCCGAAGGCATCCGCCAGTTCCGTGATCAGGGCCGGGTTCTCCAGCGCCGGGGTGTTGATGGAAACCTTGTCCGCGCCGGAAAAAAGCACGCGCCGGGCCGATTCCACATCGCGGATGCCGCCGGCCACGCAGAAGGGAATATCGATTTCCCGCGCCACCCGTTCCACCCAGCTCACATCCACCGAGCGGCCCTGGGGGCTGGCGGTGATGTCGTAGAACACCAGTTCATCCGCCCCCTCTTCGGCATAGCGGCGGGCCAGTTCGACGATGTCGCCCATCACCTGGTGGTCGCGGAAGCGCACGCCCTTGACCACCTTGCCCTCGGCCACATCCAGGCAGGGAATTATCCGTTTTGCAAGCATTGCAGGACCTCCTTGAGGGTGAACAGGCCGTCCAGCAGCGACTTGCCCATGACCGCGCCATCCACGCCGGCCTGTTGCAGGGCGGTGAGGTCTTCCAGGGCGTGAATGCCGCCGGAAGCCTGCAGGGCGATCTGCGGGAATTGCTGCTTGTAGGCCTGGTAGAGCGCCAGTGACGGGCCGGAAAGCTCGCCGTCGCGGCCGATGTCGGTGCAGAGCACATGTTTCAGGCCCAGCGGCAGGTACTGGTTGGTGATTTCATCCAGGGTGATGGTTTCGGTTTCCTGCCAGGCGGCGGTGGCCAGGCGGGGTATGCCGGACTCGTCCAGGCGCACATCGAAAGCCAGGGTGATGCGTTCCGGGCCGAATTCCTGCAGCCAGCTTTGCACCTGCATGGGTTCCTTGACCGCCAGCGAGCCGATCACCACCCGCTCTGCGCCGGCCTCGAACAGTTGTTCCAGGTGGTCGTGGTTGCGGATGCCGCCACCGGTCTGCACCTTGAGGCCGTAGCCGGCAATCTGTTTCAGGATCTTCAGGTGAACCGGGTGGCCCAGGCGGGCACCGTCCAGGTCCACCAGATGCAGCCATTCGCTGCCCTGGCGCTGGTAGTTGAGGGCCTGGTCCACCGGGTTGAGGCGGTATTCGGTGCGCTGGTCGAAATCACCCTGGCGCAGGCGCACGCACTGGCCGTTGATCAGGTCGAGGGCGGGGTAGAGTTGCATCATAGTTGAATAAAGTTCTCCAGCAGGCGGGCGCCGGCAGCGGCGGATTTTTCCGGGTGAAACTGGGTGGCGAAGAAGTTGTCCTTCCAGGCCGAGGCGCAGAAGGGTTCGCCATAGTCACAGGTGGCGGCACAGGCGGCGTTGACCGGCGCCGCGTAGCTGTGGACGAAATAGAAATAGCGCCCGTCCAGGCCCCGGAGCAGGGGGTTGTCCGGCTGGCAGACCCGGATGGGATTCCAGCCCATGTGAGGCACGCTCAGGCCGGGCCGTTCCGGGAAGTGGCGCACCTGGCCGGGGAACAGCCCCAGGCAGGGGGTGTCGCCTTCTTCCGAGTGTTCAAACAGCAGTTGCATGCCCAGGCAGACGCCCAGCACCGGCTGTTTCAGCCCGCGAATGCATTCCACCAGCTCCTTTTGTTGCAGGGTGGCCATGCCCGGCCCGGCCGCGCCCACGCCGGGCAGAATCACCCGCCCGGCCCGGGCGATGGTGTCCGGGTCGTCACTGAGGGTGGCTTCCACCCCCAGCCGTGCCAGGGCGAAACGAACGGAATTGATATTGCTGCCACCGTTTTCCACGATGACCAGTGCGTGCTTGCTCATGGTTTACAGTCGGCCCTTGGTGCTGGGCAGGTCATGGCCCTGGCGCGCCAGCGCCGGTTGCAGGCAGCGGGCCACGGCCTTGAATACGCCTTCCACCTGATGATGCGCGTTGCCCTGGTCGAAGGCAATATGCAAGGTGGCATGCAGGTGGTCGCAAAAGGAGCGGAAGAAATGCTCCACCATCTGGGTGTTCAGCCCGCCGCAGTGGTCCTGGCTGAATTGCCCTTCAAAGCGGAGGAAGGGGCGGCCGGAGAGATCCAGGCTGGCCTGGGCGCGCACCTCGTCCATGGGCAGCACGAAGCCGTAGCGGCCGATGCCGCGCTTGTCGCCCAAAGCCTTTCGCAGTGCCTGGCCCAGTACGATGGCCACATCCTCCACCGTGTGGTGGTCGTCCACTTCCAGGTCGCCTTCGCAGTGCAGTTGCAGGCTGAAGCCGCCGTGCTTGGCGATCTGGTCGAGCATGTGGTCGAAAAAGGCGATGCCGGTGTGGATTTCCCGGGGTTCCCTCGCGTCCAGGTTGACCTGGCAGCGGATGCGGGTTTCGGCGGTGTCGCGTTGAATCGCCGCCGTGCGAGGGCGATCCAGCAGCGCGCGGGTGATCTCCGGCCAGCCAAGCGTTTCGCTGATGCGAAAACCGTTGAGCCCCAGGTTTTCCGCCAGTTGCAGGTCGGTTTCCCGGTCGCCGATGACATGGCTGTTGGCCCGGTCCCAGTCGGTGCGTTTCAGCCAGTCCTGCAGCAGGCCGGTACGCGGTTTGCGGCAGGCGCAGCCT
>JALWTZ010000238.1 GCA_026993285.1 Lysobacterales bacterium
CCAGACCGGCCGCCTGGATTTCGAAGCCCCGGATACCGAACGCTTCCCTTGCCTGCAGCTGGCCTACGACGCCCTTGAGGCAGGTGGAACCGCAGCCGCCATTCTCAATGCCGCCAATGAAGTGGCGGTGCAAGCCTTCCTCGACGGCCGGATTGGCCTGCTGCAAATTGCCGAAATTAACCAGCGGGTAATGCAGGCTCTGCCATCCTTGCCGGCAAACAGCCTGGAGGATGTACGCGCAGCCGATCAAAGTGCGCGTCAACAGGCAGAAAAAACCTTATCGGAGCTGGCACATGCATGATTTTTTCAGTTCGGTCTGGTGGCTGATCGTCGCCCTGGGCCTGCTGGTGACCTTCCATGAATTCGGGCACTTCTGGGTGGCCCGCCGCCTGGGCGTGCGGGTACTGCGCTTTTCCGTAGGCTACGGCAAGCCCTTCTGGTGCAAGACGGACAAGCACGGTACCGACTTCTGCCTGGCCGCCATCCCGCTGGGCGGCTATGTCAAGATGCTGGATGAACGGGAAGTGGAAGTCCCGGAAGCCCTCAAGGCCCAGTCCTTCAACAGCAAACCGGTATGGGCACGCATTGCCATTGTGGCCGCCGGGCCGGTGTTCAACCTGATCTTTGCCTTTCTGGCCTTCTGGCTGATGTACATGACCGGCGTGCATGAAATGCGCCCGGTAACCGGCACGGTACAGGGCCTGGCCGCGGAAGCCGGCATTCGCCGTGGCGATGAAATCATCCGGGTGGATGGCGAGGCCACCGAAAGCTGGACCCATGTCATCATGGCCATGATCAACGCCGCGCTGGACAAAAGGGACATCCAGGTCGTTACCCGGGACGAGCAGGGCCGTGAAGCCGTGCTCAGCCTGCCCCTGTCACGCCTGCCGGAAGGCTTTCGCGAAAGCCGGCTGCTCCAGCAGGTGGGGCTGGAACCTTTCCGGCCACAATACGAGCCGGTCATCGGCCAATTGAAAGCCGACGGCCCGGCAGCCAGGGCCGGCATCCGGACCGGCGACCGGATTGTGGCCATCAACGGCCGGGCTGTACAACACTGGCGTGATATCGGCGAGGCCATCCAGAATGGCATGCATGAAAGCGGCCAGCTCAAACTGGACATACGCCGTGATGGCCAGCCCTTGCAGCTGACGGTGGAACCCTACCTGGAAGGGGAGCGTTATCTGGTGGGCATCTCTCCTCAACCCTTGCCAAAGCCTGAAATGGAAAAGCTGCGCCAGCGCCTTTATGTTGAACGGCATTATGGCCCCTTTGCCGCCGCGGAAAAATCCTTCAGGGAAATGGTGCGCTTTACCGGTGCCACCCTGGGCATGCTGGGGCGCATGGTCACGGGCAAGGCTTCGCTGGATTCCATCTCCGGCCCCATTACCATTGCCCAGTTTGCCCGTGATTCCGCCCGCATGGGTTTCGAGCAGTTTCTCTCTTTTCTCGGCATCCTCAGCCTGAGCCTGGCCATTCTCAACCTGCTGCCCATCCCCATGCTGGATGGCGGGCACCTGCTCTACTATCTGGTGGAAGGGGTTACCGGCAAGCCGGTCAGCGAATCCATCCAGATTGTGGCGCAGTATTTTGGCATGGCCATTTTGCTGGGGCTGATGATACTGGCCTTCTATAACGATATACTGCGCATCGCCGGCGGCTGAAGCGCCATCTCAACTTGATTCGGAAACCCTTCATGCAGAAGAAAATCACCGCATTGCTCCTTGCCCTGGCCTTTCAGGCCCAGGCATTTGAACCCTTTCAGGCACGCGATATTCGCGTGGAAGGCGCACAGCGCATCTCCGATGGTACCGTGTTCAGCTACCTGCCCATCGAAGAAGGCGATGAAATCACGCCAGACAATGTGCAAGACAGCATCCGCGCCCTGTACAAGACCGGTTTTTTTGACCAGGTCGAAATGGACCGGGAAGGCGACATCCTGGTGATCCGCCTGGTGGAACGGCCCGCCATCTCCGACATCGACATCTCCGGCAACAAGGACATCAAGACCGAAGACCTGATGAAGGCACTGGACCAGATCGGCCTAACCGAGGGGGAGATCTTCAACCGCCTGCAGCTGGAACGGGTGGAAGGCGAGCTGATTCGCCAGTACTACAGCCGCGGCAAGTACAATGTCCGGATCAACACCACGGTCAAGGATCTGCCCAGAAACAGGGTCAAGGTGACCATCGTGGTCTCCGAAGGCAAGGCCGCGCGCATCAAACACCTCAATATCGTTGGCAACCACGCCTTCGATGACGCGACCCTGCTGAAGAAATTTGAATCCGACACCACCAACTGGACTTCCTGGTACAGCTCCGACGACCAGTACTCCAAGGAAAAAGTCTCCGGTGATCTGGAAAAACTGCGCTCCTACTATCAGGACCGCGGCTATGTGGACTTCTCCATTGAATCCACCCAGGTGAGCATGAGCCCCAACAAGAAGGACATGTACCTCACCATCAATATCCGCGAGGGTGACATCTACACCGTCTCCGGCGTGGATCTGGCCGGTGATCTGGTGCTGGACGAGGAGAAGATCCGCCAGCTGCTGCTGATCAAGGAAGGTGACATCTTTTCCAAGAAGCGCCTGGAAGCCAGCAGCAAGAATATCAAGGCCGTGCTCTCCAACCTGGGTTATGCCTTCGCCGACGTGCTGGAAGTGCCCGAACTGGACCGGGAAAACAAGACCGTGCGCCTCAAGCTCATCGTCAACCCCGGCAAGCGGGTGATGGTGCGGCGCATCATCTTCAAGGGCAATACACGTACCTTTGACGAAGTGCTGCGCCGGGACATGCGCCAGTTCGAAGGCGCCTGGTTCTCCCAGGCCGCCATCGACCGATCCAAGATCCGCCTGCAGCGCACCGGCTTTTTCCAGGACGTGAATATCGAAACCCCCAAGGTGCCCGGTACCGACGACCAGGTAGATGTGATCGTCAGTGTGGAAGAAGCCAATTCCGGCAGTTTCAATTTCGGCGTGGGCTATTCCCAGGTCGGTGGTGTGGTGTTCCAGCTGGGACTTACTCAGCGCAATTTCCTGGGCACCGGCAAGGAAATGAACATCTCCGCCAACAACTCCACCCTCTACCGGCGCTTTACCCTCTCCTACACCAACCCCTATTTCACCGATGACGGGGTCAGCCTGGGCTATGTGCTCAGCTACCGGGAAACCGACCAGAGCGAGCTGAACATTACTTCCTACACCACGGATACCATGCTGGCCGGCCTGACCACCAGCGTGCCCCTGTCGGAAACCGACCGCATCCGTTTTGGCCTGACCTTTGAAAAAACCACGGTCTATGCCACCCAAGGCTTTACTTCCGGCTATATCATCGACTATCTGTGCAATCTCAATGGCCTGGAAACCACCGCCTGCGAAGAAACGCCCACGATTACCGGCGAGTTCGATACCATTCGTCTGGAAACTGGCTGGGCGCGGGATTCACGCAACGGTTTCTTCCAGCCTACACGCGGCACCTTCCAACGATTGAATGGCGAGGTCTCCCTGCCGGGCAGCACCATCAACTACTACAAGGTGGATTACCGTAACCAAACCTATTTCACCCCAGCCAGAGATTGGACCTTCATGGTGGGTGGCCGGATCGCCTACGGGGATACCTACGGGGATTCCGCCACCAATCTCTACCCCTTCTATGAAAATTTCTATGCCGGTGGCAACCGCTCGGTGCGGGGTTACCGGGCCAATACCCTCGGCCCCCGTGATGAAAACAACGACCCCATCGGTGGCGCCCTTGTAACCACCGCCAGCCTGGAACTGGCCCTGCCCATCCCCTTCCTCAAGGAGCAGAAAACCACCCGCGTGGCCTGGTTTGTGGATGCGGGTAATGTCTATACCAACCTGAGCAGCTTTGATGCCAGTGAACTGCGCTACACCACCGGCATTTCAGTGCGCTGGCAGTCGCCGGTGGCACCCATTGAGATCAGCTATGGCATTCCGCTCAACGATCAGGATGGAGATCAGGTAGAATCACTGCAATTCTCCTTCGGAAACGTATTCTGACCTGACCATGAATCCAACCCGGCTGATCTGGCTGTTCTGTTTGCTCTTCACCACCGCGCAGGCGGAGGTGAAGATCGGCTATGTGGACATGAAGATTCTGCTGGACCAAAGCCCGCAAATCATTGCCAGCCGCAAGCAACTCGAGGCCGAGTTCCGCCAGCGGCACGAAAATCTGCAGGCGGAGGAAGAAAAACTGCGCCAGCAGGAAGAACAGCTGCAAACCGACGGCCCTTTCATGAGCGAGCGGGAACGGGCACGGCTGGAACTGGATATCCGCATGCGCAAGCGACAGATCAAGCGCGACCGGGAAGATTTCATCGAAGAAATGAACTACCGGCGCAACGAAGCCCTGCAGAAGCTGGAAAAAGACATCGAAAGCGCCGCCCGCCGGCTGGCCCGGGAACAGGGTTTCGACCTGCTGCTGTCCAGCCCCGTCATCTATGCCAGTGCCCGCATTGATATTACCCGGGCCGTGCTGAAAAAACTGCAGGATGAATTTCAGCAGAAAAACACGCCGCCTGTCGAAAAAGCCTCGCAACCATGAAATACACGCTGGCCGACATCGCCGAACGGTTTCAATGCAAGCTGGCCGGAGATCCCAGCCAGACCATCGAGGGTGTACACACCCTGGAACAGGCCGGCCCCGGCCAACTGAGTTTTCTGGCCAACCCCAAATACAAGAGCCAGCTGGCCAGCACCCGCGCCGCGGCAGTGGTACTGCACCCGGAACAACGACCGGAATCGGCTGGCAACTGGCTGCTGCATGAAAACCCTTATGCCACCTACGCCCGCATTGCCGCCCTGTTTGCGGCACCAACCGATGTGGCACCCGGCATCCACGCCACCGCCATCATTGACCCCAGTGCCGAAATCCACCCCGAGGCCAGCGTCGGCCCCTACGCGGTGGTGGGCCCGGAAGTCCGTATCGCCCGCAACTGTATCATCCATGCCCACTGTGTCATCCAGCGTGGCTGCAGCCTGGGCGATGGCTGCGTGCTGCACCCGCATGTCACCCTCTATGCCGGCACCATGCTGGGCCAGCGGGTCGTCATCCACGCCAACACGGTGGTAGGCTCGGATGGTTTCGGCTACGCACCGGACGATGGCCGCTGGGTAAAGATTCCCCAGCTGGGCAGCGTACACATCGCCGATGATTGCGAGATCGGCGCCGGCACCACCATCGACCGGGGCGCGCTGGACGATACCCGCATCGGCGAAGGCTGCAAGCTGGACAACCAGATCCAGATCGCCCACAACGTACAGATCGGCAAGCACACCGTCATGGCCGGCTGCTCGGCCATTTCCGGCTCCTCCACCGTGGGTGACCACTGCCAGATCGGCGGTGGCGCGGGCCTGGCCGGCCACCTGCACATGACCGATCATGTCATCATTACCGGCATGACCATGGTCAGCCACGACATCCGCAAGCCCGGTGCCTACTCCTCTGGCATTTCCCAGCAGGAAGCCCGCCAGTGGCGCAAGAATGTAGCGCGCCTGCATCACCTGGACGAGCTGGCACGCAAGGTGCGTGCACTGGAAAAACGGCTGGCCGAGCTGGAGCCGGAAGACGACTGAACCATCTGTTGTACAATGGGCGCCGCCAAT
>JALWTZ010000239.1 GCA_026993285.1 Lysobacterales bacterium
ACACCGCCTTGCAACTCGAAGGCCGGGACATCTACATCCGTGAAAGCTGTAATGCCTGCCATTCACAGATGATCCGCCCGTTCCGCAGTGAAACCGAGCGTTATGGCCCCTATTCCGAGGCCGGGGAGTTTGTCTATGACCACCCGTTCCTGTGGGGCTCCAAGCGTACCGGTCCGGATCTGGCCCGTGTAGGCGGCCGCTATTCCGATGAATGGCACCGCCGTCACCTGACCAATCCGCGCTCCGTGGTGCCGGAATCCAACATGCCCGGCTTCCCCTGGCTGGCACAGAACAAGCTGGACAGCAGCCATACCGCAGACAAGATGAAGGCCCTGCGCACCCTGGGTGTGCCCTACAGCGACGAAGACATCGCCGGTGCTGCTGACGCGGTCAAGGGCAAAACCGAAATGGAAGCGCTGATTGCCTACCTTCAGTCTCTTGGTCATGCCAAGAGCCGGGGAGAATGATGGACTGGGGCACCCTCAGCGGCATCATGATCATCATTATCCTGGTGCTGTTTCTGGGCATCTGGATATGGGCCTGGCAACCGGAAAGAAAAAAATCCTTCGACGAGGCTGCCCAACTGGCACTGGATGATCCGCAGATTCCGGATCATCCAGCCTCCTCGAACCAGCAAGCGGAGAAAGCAAAATGACCACGTTCTGGAGTATTTATATATCTGTGATCACCATTGGCACCCTGGTGGGCTGTTTCTGGCTGGTACGCTACACCATGCGCGTCAATCCAAACGAACAACTGGGTGAAAATGAGCTGAATCACCGTTGGGATGGCGACTTGGTCGAATACAACAATCCCCTGCCCAAGTGGTGGCTGAACCTGTTCTACGGCACCATCGTTTTTGCAGCCATCTATCTCACGCTCTACCCCGGTCTGGGCACATGGGAAGGCGTGTTTGGCTGGACTTCCCACAAGCAATATGATCAGGAAGTAGAAAAGGCTGCAGCCAAGTATGACCCGCTGTATGCCAAGTATGCGCAGGTACCCCTGGCCGAACTGACCAAGAATGACGAGGCCATGAAGATTGGTCAGTCCCTGTTTGGCAACAACTGCGCCCAGTGCCACGGCAGCTTCGGCCTGGGCAACAAGGGCTTCCCCAACCTGACCGACAAGGATTGGATCTGGGGTGGCAAGCCGGAAACTGTCGAGCAGACTATTCTGCACGGACGTAATGCAGCCATGCCAGCCTGGGGACCAACACTGGGCGAGGATGGTGTAAAGGCTGTGGCTGAGTATGTGCTCTCCTTCACAGGACGTGAGTCCGACAAGGCCCTGGCCGAAAAAGGCAAGCAGACCTTCAACACCATGTGTATAGGCTGCCACGGTGCCGATGGCAAGGGCAACCAGATGCTGGGCGCCGCCAACCTTACGGATGATTACTGGCTTTATGGCAGCAGCAAAAAAGACATCATCGAGACCATCACCCATGGCCGCAATGGCAAGATGCCGGCCTGGGAAAAGGTTCTGGGCAAGGACAAGGCACACCTGGTGGCCGCCTATGTGTTGAGCCTGTCGCAAGATCAGTAAGCCATGACTTTCAACACTATAAAAGGCCGCACATGCGGCCTTTTGTTTTTGGCCTGATCCAGATCAGGCGTCATGCTGCTACCATTGACGAATCGCATTTATTTATATTAGATAAGACTAAAGAATAGCCGCAACCTCCTGAACAGACGAAGGGGCCGATATGAACGACCAAACCGCAGCAAACACCCTGTACAAATCCAGGGAAAAAATCCAACCCCGAGATGTTCAAGGTTTTTTTGCCCGCTTGCGGGTGACCAGCGTCTGGTGGCTGCTGGGTATGTACTACCTCGGCCCTTGGCTGAACTGGAACGGTCGGCAGGCTATTCTCTTCGACCTGCCCGCGCGCAAGTTCTACATCTTTGGGCTGGAACTGTGGCCACAGGATTTCGTCTTTCTTGCCTGGTTGTTGATCATTGCCGCCCTGACCCTGTTCTATGTCACGGCCTTGGCTGGCCGGGTCTGGTGTGGCTACGCCTGCCCGCAAACGGTGTGGACCGAAGTGTTCATGATGATGGAACGCTGGACCGAAGGGCCGCGCAACAAGCGCATCAAGCTGGACAAATCCCCCTGGAATCGGGAGAAGATCCTCCGCCGGGGCAGCAAGCATTTGCTCTGGCTGGTGTTCGCACTGTGGACCGGCTTCACCTTTGTCGGTTACTTCACCCCCATTCGTGATCTGGGTGCCCGCCTGCTCGAATGGCAGCTGGGACCCTGGGAGATGTTCTGGATTTTCTTCTACTCGCTGGCCACCTGGGGTAATGCCGGTTTTCTGCGGGAACAGGTCTGCCTGTACATGTGCCCCTACGCCCGCTTCCAGAGCGCCATGTTCGACAAGGACACTCTGGTGATCTCCTACGACGAAAAGCGTGGCGAGCCCCGCGGCGCGCGCAAGAAAGGGCAAAAACCGGACACACTGGGCGATTGCGTGGACTGCAAGCAATGTGTCCAGGTCTGCCCCACGGGTATCGATATACGTGATGGCTTGCAGTATGAATGCATCGCCTGTGGCGGCTGTATTGATGTCTGCGACGCGGTGATGGAGAAAATGGGGTATGAGAAGGGGTTGATCCGCTATACCACCCAGCATGAAATGAATGGCAACAAGACGCATATCCTGCGCCCTCGCGTCATCATCTATACCATCATCTGGGTGAGCATGATTCTGCTGTATCTCTATGCGCTGGCCAATCGCAGCCCGATACAGATGGATGTCATCAAGGAACGCAACCCCATCTACCGGGAAATCTCCGGAAACCGCATCGAGAATGACTACACACTGAAAATCATGAACAAGGACCGTACGGATCATGTCTACACTGTCAGCGTGGAAGGGCTGCCAGAGGCCGAGGTCAAGACCATTCCCAAAACCGTCAAGGTCAAGAGTGGGGAATTGCGCCCGGTAGCCGCACGGATCATGGTGCCCAGAGACTTGCTGAAACAACCGGAATACCGCTTCAAGATCCGCATCCAGGCGGAAGATGCGCCACAGATACAGCGACTGGAAGATGCCCAGTTCAACACACCGGTGAATGAATGAACGAAGACAACCAGCCCTGGTACAGGCAATTCTGGCCCTGGTTTCTGATTGCCCTGCCCGCCACCGCCGTTGTGGCGGGCATTGCCACGGTGATCATTGCTGTCAACAACCATGTTGACCTGGTCAAGGACGAAACCACCAAGCTGGGCAAGATGGTTACTGCAGAAACCCGCCAGGACGATACCGCGCGGGAAATGGGCCTGAAGGCCACCGTTCACATCGTCCCGCAAACCGGCACCCTGGCCGTGGAAGTTTCCACCCTGCCGGATGAGGTCATTCTGGAGATTGTTCACGCCACACTGGCGGAAAAAGACCAGCAAGTCCATCTGCGCCGCGAAGACGACGGCCTGTTTCGCGGCCAACTGCAACCCCTGCAGGCCGGCAAATGGGAATTGCGTCTCAGTGATGTCGGGCAACAGTGGCGGCTGACCGCCCCCTACAACGGCGTGGACAGCAGCATAGAACTGCGACCCAAAACCCGCTGAACCATGGACAACCGCTGTTTCCACTGTGGCGAACCCCTGCCCGCCAATCCACCGCAGGCGCAACTGGGCGATACGGAAAAGCCGGTGTGCTGCATAGGCTGCAAGGCGGTTGCCGAGCTGATACACCAGAACGGGCTGGACAACTTCTACCAGCTGCGCAAGGGTGAAACGCTCAAGCCGGCTGATTATCTGGCCACCGCAACCGCTGAAGAATGGCTGGTTTTCGATCAGGCAAGCGTGCAACAGGAACTGGTGGAAACCGTAGACGAAAACACCTGTGAAACCAGCCTGCTGATCGAAGGCGTGCACTGTGCCGCCTGCACCTGGCTGATTCGCCAAAGCCTGGGCAAGCTCGAAGGTGTGGATGAAGTGGAAGTCAACCCGGCCACCACCCGTGCCACCCTGCGCTGGGATCCGAAAAAAACCCGCCTGAGCCAGCTGCTGCACACCATTGCCCGCCTGGGGTATCGCCCGCATCCGGGCAAGCGCAGTGAAGGGGAGCAGGTTCGTCTCAAGGAGAAACGCCAGGCCATTCTCCGCCTGGGCCTGGCCGGCATGGGCATGATGCAGGTCATGACCTACGCCATCTCGCTCTACACCGGCATTTTCGAGGGCATGGATGAAGGCACCCGCACTTTTTTGCGCTATGTCAGCATGCTGATTACCACGCCCGTGCTGTTTTATTCCGGCCTGCCCTTTCTCAAGGGGGCCTGGCGAGACATCAAGAACCGGCACCTGGGCATGGATGTGCCCGTGGCCCTGGCCCTGTTGTTGGCCTATCTGGCCAGTGTCTGGGAAACCCTCAATCACGGGCCGCATGTCTATTTTGATTCCGTGGTCATGTTCGTTTTCTTCCTGCTGGTGGCCCGGCAGGTGGAACAGAACGTGCGCCACAAGGCCGGCAGCACCGCTGATGCGCTGAGCGAACTGACGCCGGCCTCTGCCATTCGCCTGACTGCATCCGGTCAGGAAACCGTGGCCATACAGGATCTGAAACCCGATGACCGGGTACTGGTGCGCGATGGTGAAGCCATCCCTGCCGATGGCATCATCGTCTCCGGCGGTACCTTTGTGGATGAATCGCTCATCACGGGAGAATCACGCCCTGTATGGCGCAGCGAGGGACAGGCCGTGATTGCCGGCAGCACCGTTCAGGGTGATCCGGTGGAAATCCGCATCACCCGTACCGGCCGCGATACCGTGCTTTCCACCATCACCCGCCTGCTGGAGCGTGCCCAGAGCCAGAGCCCACCCATTGCCCGCCTCACGGATCGCATCGCTGCCTGGTTTGTGGGCAGCATTCTGTTGCTGGCGGCCGGCACCGCCGGCTGGTGGGCCATTCACGACCCGGCCAATGCCTTCAGCATCACCATTTCGGTACTGGTGGTTACCTGCCCCTGTGCCCTGTCCCTGGCCACGCCGGTCTCCCTGGCGGCCGCCAGTGCCCACATGACCGCCCGTGGCCTGCTGGTGGCGCATTCCAGCGCACTGGAAACCCTGCCGGAAATCGATACCTTTGTTTTCGACAAAACCGGCACACTGACCACCGGCCAGCTGGAAATCCAGCAGATCCTGCCGGAACCGGGCCTGCAGAGCGAACAACTGCTGGAACTGGCGGCCATGCTGGAGCAAAGCTCGGCCCACCCCATTGCCAAAGCTTTTGCACCCTGGCTGAAAACACCCGCACCGATCCAGGTTCGTACCCTCCCCGGTCAGGGCGTCGAAGCCCACTGGCAGGGGCATGATTATCGCTTGGGCCAAGTCCGCTTTGCACTGGACCAGCCCCAGGCGGCCTGGCCTGAAAACCTGCAGGAAGGCACCCGCCTTTGCCTGAGCCGTGACGGCCAGGCCATGGGCTGGTTTGTGCTGCGGGATACCCTGCGTGAAGATGCCGCAAGCGTGATTCAATCATTACAGCGCCAGGGGCTTCGCATTGGCCTGCTCAGTGGCGATGAACAGGCCCATGTGCAGCGACTGGCCAATACCCTGCGGGTCGATTTCTGGCAAGCCGAGCAGATGCCGGAAGACAAGCTCG
>JALWTZ010000240.1 GCA_026993285.1 Lysobacterales bacterium
CCCTGTACGGCCATGTGGTACTGGACTGGCCGGTGTACAACCAAAACCTGTACACCTGGATGGCAACAGGAAACTACAGTTTTCATATCGGTTTTCTGGTGGACCATCTCACCGTGCTGATGATGAGCGTGGTGACTTTTGTCTCCCTGATGGTGCATGTCTACACCATTGGCTACATGCATGATGACCCCGGTTACCAGCGCTTTTTCAGCTATATCTCCCTGTTCACCTTCTCCATGCTGGTGCTGGTGATGGCCAATAACTTCCTGCAGCTGTTCGTCGGCTGGGAGGCCGTGGGACTGGTGTCCTACCTGCTGATCGGCTTCTGGTTCAAGCGGGAGACGGCGGTGACGGCCAACATGAAGGCCTTTCTGGTCAACCGGGTGGGGGATTTCGGCTTTTTGCTGGGCATTGCCGGGGTGCTGATGGTCTTCGGCAGCCTGGACTATGCCAGCGTGTTCGCCGCCGCACCCGCTCACGCGGATGAGACGGTGAACTGGCTGGGTAGCAGCCCCTGGTCGGTGATGACCATCCTCTGCCTGCTGCTGTTCGTGGGGGCCATGGGCAAGTCGGCCCAGGTACCGCTGCATGTGTGGCTGCCCGATTCCATGGAAGGCCCCACGCCCATTTCGGCGTTGATCCATGCCGCCACCATGGTGACGGCGGGCATTTTCATGGTGGCGCGCATGTCGCCCCTGTACGAGCTTTCCGAAACCGCGCTGAGCGTGATTCTGGTCATCGGTGCCATTACCGCCCTGTTCATGGGGCTGGTGGGGCTGGTGCAGAACGACATCAAGCGGGTGGTGGCCTATTCCACCCTGTCGCAGCTGGGTTACATGACGGTGGCCCTGGGTGCTTCCGCCTATTCCGCCGCCATTTTTCACCTGATGACCCACGCCTTCTTCAAGGCGCTGCTGTTTCTGGGTGCCGGCTCGGTCATCATCGCCATGCACCACGAGCAGGCCATGCGCAAGATGGGTGGCTTGCGCAAGTACATGCCCTGGACTTTCCTTACCGCGTGGATCGGCACCCTGGCGCTGACCGGCATGCCCGGTTTCTCCGGCTTTTTCTCCAAGGATGCCATCATCGAGGCGGTTCACCATGCCGAGCGCGCCGGCAGCGATTTTGCCTACGTTTCGGTATTGCTGGGCGTACTGATTACCGCGCTCTACAGTTTCCGCATGATCTACCTGACCTTCCACGGCCAGGAGCGCATGGATGAAGCCACGCGCAGCCACCTGCACGAAAGCCCCTGGGTGGTGACCCTGCCACTGGTGGTGCTGGCCGTGCCTTCGGTGGCTATCGGCTGGCTGACTTTCGAACCCATCCTGTTTGGCGATTTCTTCGAAGGTGTGATTTTCGTGCAGCCGGCCAATGATGTGCTGGCACGCATGGGTGAGGAGGTGCATGGTGGGCTGGCCTTTGTGTTGCATGGCCTGACTGGTGTGCCCTTCTTCCTGGCCTTGGCCGGTTTCGCCGTGGCCAGCTGGATCTACCTGAAGCAGCCGGAACTGGCCGACCGTATTGCACGCCTGTTTGCGCCGCTGGTGAAATTGCTGGAGCGCAAGTACTTCATGGATGATTTGTACATGAAATTACTGGCCGGCCTGGGCCGTGCCAGTGGCACCGTCTTGTGGAAGGCGGGTGACCAGACGGTGATCGATGGCCTGCTGGTCAATGGTTCCGCCAAAACCGTGGGTTTTGTGGCCGGTGTGCTGCGCCATGTGCAGACTGGCCGTATCTATCATTATGTTTTCGCCATGCTGGCGGGTGTGGTGGTGCTTGCCGCCCACTTCCTGTTCTGATCCGGGGTACGCATGAACAACTGGCCTTTGTTGAGTTTGCTGATCTGGCTGCCCATGGTGGGTGGCCTGGTGGTGATGTTCCTGCGTGATGAGCGTCAGGGGCTGGCCCGCTGGCTGTCCTTGCTGGTTACGGTGGTGGTTTTCCTGCTCAGCCTGCAATTGTGGGCGGGCTTCGACAACCAGCAGGCGGGCATGCAGTTCGTGGAGCAGGTGGCCTGGGTGCCTGCCATCCAGGCCCAGTACCACCTGGGTATAGACGGTATCGCGCTGCCATTGATTCTGATGACCACGCTGGTCATGGTGCTGGTGGTACTGGCCGGCTGGCATGTGGAGCGCCGTATCGAGCAGTTCCTGGCCGCCTTCCTGATGCTGGAAGGCTTCATGATCGGTGTGTTCTGCGCGCTGGATGCCCTGCTGTTCTATGTGTTCTTCGAGGGCATGCTCATTCCCATGTTCCTGATTATCGGTATCTGGGGCGGGCCCAACCGGGTGTATGCCACGCTGAAGTTCTTTCTCTATACCTTCTTCGGCTCGGTGTTCATGCTCATCGGGCTGATTTATCTCTACCTGAAGACCGGTTCCTGGGCTTTGAGCGACTGGTATGTCGAGCCCTTGAACATGCAGGAGCAGATCTGGCTGTTTCTTGCTTTCCTGCTGGCCTTTGCGGTCAAGATTCCCATGTGGCCGGTGCATACCTGGCTGCCGGATGCCCACGTGGAAGCGCCCACCGCCGGTTCGGTGGTGCTGGCGGCGGTGATGCTGAAGATTGGCGGTTTCGGCTTTATCCGCTTCAGCCTGCCGGTGACCCCGGATGCCTCGCAGGAGCTGGCCTGGCTGATGATCACCCTGTCGCTGATCGCCGTGGTCTATGTGGGGCTGGTGGCGCTGGTGCAGGCGGACATGAAAAAGCTGATCGCCTATTCCTCCATTTCCCACATGGGCTTTGTCACCCTGGGGCTGTTCGTACTGCTGGGCGCGCTGGCCGACCCGGCCCGCCAGGATGCCCTGCGACTGGCCATGGGGGGGGCGGTAGTGCAAATGATTTCCCACGGTTTCGTTTCCGCCGCCATGTTCCTGGGAGTGGGCGTGCTCTATGACCGCATGCACACGCGCATGATCAAGGATTACGGTGGCGTGGCCCAGGTGATGCCCTGGTTCACCCTGTTTGCCGTCTTTTTTGCTATGGCCAATTCCGGCCTGCCCGGCACTTCCGGTTTCGTGGGGGAATTCATGGTGATTCTGGCCAGCTTCCAGGCGGGTTTCTGGCTGGCCTTCCTGGCGGCCACCACCCTGATTCTGGGTGCGGCCTATACCCTGTGGATGGTCAAGCGGGTGATGTTTGGCGAGATACACAACCCGGAAGTGAAGAAGCTGGAGGATATTGGCAGCCGTGAAGCCGTCATGCTGACGGTACTGGCCGTGCTGGTACTGGCCATTGGTGTCTGGCCGGAACCACTGCTGGACATGATGAATGCTTCCGTAACCCATTTGATTGAACTGGCTGCCCACAGCAAGCTGGGCTGAAGACAGGAAATGACCATGAACTGGTATCAAGCGCTGACAATGATCCTGCCCGAAATCATCATGCTGGCCATGGCCTGTGTGCTGTTGATGCTGCAGGCTTTCCTGCCGGAACGTCGCAAGGGGCTGATTCATATCCTTGCACTGGTGACATTGGCACTGGTGGCCATCCTGACCATGCGCCCTTATCTGGTGGGCAGCCCGGTGTGGCCGGAAAGCATTCTGCAGGGCGCCTTTGTGCGTGATCGTGCCGGTGACCTGATGAAGGTGTTTGTGGAGATCGTGGCGTTTCTGGCGCTGGTCTACGGCAAGCAGTACTTTCGTGTCTGGCAGGAGAAGGCGGAAGACTTCTACATCCTGGTGATCCTGTCGGTATTTGGCATGATGGTGATGATTTCCGCCGCCAACCTGCTGACGCTGTATCTGGGGCTGGAAACCCTGGCGCTGGCTTCCTATGCTGCGGTGGCCATGTTCCGCAAGATCGGCCTGAGCGTGGAGGCGGCAGTGAAGTATTTTGTCATGGGAGCCGTGGCTTCGGGCATGCTGCTCTATGGCATGTCTCTGCTGTATGGGGCCACGGGTAGCTTGCAGCTGAGTGAGATTCGTACAGCTGTAGCGGCCTTGCCGGCCCATGATCCCCTGTTGCTGCTGGCACTGGTCTTCCTGTTGGTGGGCCTGGCCTTCAAGCTGGGTGCCGTGCCATTCCACATGTGGTTGCCGGATGTATACGAGGGTGCTCCAGCCGCTGTGATGAGTTTTATCGCCAGTGCGCCCAAGATCGCCGGTTTTGCCATCCTCTACCGGGTGCTGGTGGATGGTCTGGCCCCCATGGCCGGGCAATGGCAAGGCATTGTGGCTTTGCTGGCGTTGTTGTCCATGGGCCTGGGGAATGTGGTGGCCATCGCCCAGAGCAATGTGAAGCGCATGTTGGCCTATTCCACCATTTCCCATGTGGGCTTTCTTTTACTGGGCATGCTTTCCGGTACGGCAGGCTACACGGCTTCTCTGTTTTACGCCCTGACCTATGCCTTGATGAGCGTTGGTGCCTTTGGGCTTCTGATGCTGCTCTCTGCGCGTGGCCAGGAAGCCGAGACACTGGATGACCTCAAGGGCTTGAATCAGCGTGCACCCTGGCTGGCGCTGATGATGGCCTTTCTGATGGCTTCCATGGCCGGGGTGCCGCCGTTTGTCGGGTTCTTTGGCAAATTGTATGTTCTGCAGTCGGCTGTGGAAGCTGGGCAGATCTGGCTGGCCATTGCTGCGGTACTGTTTGCCGTGATGGGCGCCTACTACTATCTGCGGGTGATCAAGGTCATGTACTTTGATGCCAGTGAAAATGAACAATTCGTGTCCTTGCCTCTGGATGCACAGGCCGCTATCAGCATCAGCGGTACGGCGCAGCTGTTACTGGGGGTTTTTGCCGGCCCCCTGATGAGCCTCTGTGTCTGGGCAATGAGCTGAGTTTCTGCCCCGCTGAACCGGGGCGGGGCATGCCAACCTGCTGAATACGCCGCTGATCCTGCCTTTCCGGCCTCCTGTCTGCTAATCTCTTGTTTGGGATTCTTGTGCAGTTAGGATAAGGCTATGAAAAGAGCAAGCGGTTTTACCATCATCGAACTGATCGTGGCTGTGGCCATTGCCGCCATTCTTCTGGGGCTGGGCGCGCCATCCATGCGGACCTATCTGGAAAACCAGAAGGTAACCGCTGTCATGAACACCATTTCCTCCGGTATCAATCTGGCCCGATCCACGGCTGTGGAAAGTCGGCAGCCTGTGGGCGTGTGCTCGACCACCAATGGCACGACTTGTGCCGGGGTGGCGGACTGGGATCGTGGCTGGATGGTGTGGGTGGACAGTGATCAGAGTGGAGATTTCACAGCCGGTGTGGACGAGATTGTGCGTGTCGATGTCAATCAGGAATCCAACATGACGGTTACTGCCAATATCAACCGGCTGGTGTACTCCCCTTCCGGTTTGCTCACGCCCATGCCCGGTGCTGTAGAGAGCATCACCATCTGCAAGGCGGATGCTACCTATCAGGGTGTGGTGACGGTATTGCCATCCGGCCAGGTCAACAGCAAGCGGGAGACAAGCGCATGTTGAAACAGCGTGGTGTAAGTATGATCGAGGTTTTGGTAACGCTGCTGGTCACTGCGGTGGGGCTGTTGGGTGTGGCTTCATTGCAAATGAACGCAGTAAAAAACACGCGTGAATCACAGATGCGCTCCATTGCCACGGTACTGGCCCATGACATGGCTGAACGCATGCGCAGCAATCTGGTCGGCCTGAGTGTGCCCAACCAGTATTACGACCAGATGGATGGTACAGCAACAGCAACCGATTGCAGGGCCGGTGCCTGCTCGCCAGACCAGCTGGCCCAGTATGACTATTGGGAATGGAGCCAGCAATTAAATAATTTGCTGCCATTGGGTACGGGTGTGGTTTGTATTGACAGCACGCCCAACGATGGTGTCGATGGGAATGGACAGTGTGATGTCAACCTGGCGATACCCGCCACCTATGCCATCAAGATTTTCTGGGATGAGGATGGCGATGGTGTACGTGAATCCCGCTTTGTTACCAAGGTGCTGCCATGAACGCACGATACGGTAACCAAAGGGGCTTTTCCCTGATCGAATTGATGGTGGCCATGGTGCTGGGTGTGGTCCTGATGCTGGGTGTGGTCAATATTTTCTCCAGCGTGCGTGCCAGCACACAACTGGAACAGAATCTTTCTCGCATGCAGGAAAACGGCCGCTTTCTGATGAACTTCATGCTCAAGGAACTGCATGAAGCCGGCTATGCAGGCCCACCGGGGCAGGAGCTGACGCTGGATCCGATTTCCAAACCCTCCAATGGGGTGACCAATGATGGCGGTGGCACGGCAGCGGATACCATCGAGGTCAACTACGCCTCCGACTACAATTGCGCCGGTACCGCGCAGGGCTTCTTCGCCCTGAAAACGGTCAGTTTCAGCTGGTCGCCAGATGTAGACCCAACGGCAAATACCTCACCGGGCATCACCTGGACCTGTACCTTCAATGGCGTGGTGGAAGTCAATAATCAGGCCTTGGCGGATGGTGTGGAAACCTTCCAGGTGCTCTACGGCGAGGATACCGACGATGACAGTGCGCCCAACCAGTTTGTGGATGCCGGTTCCGTGGCGAACTGGAACAAAGTGGTATCACTGGAGGTCGGGATCATCGTGCAGTCGCAAGACACCAAACTTGCCCTGACCACGGGTACGCCAGCGCCCATTCCCTTGCTGGGGCAGAATTTCAATGCATCCGCTGAACAGCGGTTACAAAAACCCTTTATGACCACCATTGCCCTTCGCAATGTCATCAATATGTGAGTGTAGCCATGCATGCTTTTAACCAACGCGGCAGTGCCCTGTTCATTTCCCTGATCCTACTGGTAGGCATCACGCTGATCGGGCTTTCTTCCATGAGCTCCAGCATCATGCAGGAGAAGATGGCCAACAACTTCCGCCAGGAAGACCTGGCCTTTCAATCCGCCGCTTCAGCCATGCGCTGGGCCGAATTCTGGCTGCTGGGGCAGAAAACACGCCCGGAGCCTTCGGATTGCATGGTTGCGTCCGCTGGGTCAACCGGTGGTACTGCAACAGCGGGTGGTTGCTCGCCCGATGTGGATGCTGTACTGGCGAAAGACAGTTTTGCAGAAACACCACCGGAAAAGATGAGTGAAAGCTGGTGGATGAACCATGCACGTGAGTTTGGAAAATTGTATGAAAACTGGGGCACTGCGAGTGCAGGCACGCAATGGAAGTTGCCGGGGCTGGCAAAACAACCGCGGTATGCCATCGAAGAGATGGCACGCGTCAAGTTTGGTTCCGGGCTGGAAGGTGCCGACATGGTTCAGAACTACATCTTTGTTTACCGGGTGGCCTCTGCCGGTGTGGGAGAAGTCGACACGGGTACCGCCGTGGTGGAATCACATTTCGTGCGCCGTTACGGCTCCAATTGATCCCTGACGGGAGGAATGATCGTGGAATTCAGAAAGTTGCAGTATATGGTTCTGGCCGGTTGCCTGGCCTTTGTTTCCGGCATGCCACCTGCACAAGCAGCGTTGTTGAATCTGCCGGATTATCCACTGTATTTGGCGCAATCCGTGGATCCGAATGTTTTTCTCGAAGTGGATGATTCCGGTTCCATGGACTGGGAGGTGATGACCGAGAAGCACTTTATGCACTGTGGTTACAATTATGAGGTACCTGGTCGACCGGATGCCAATGGAAACTGGAATTGTGGCTGGTGGATTGATCCGGGTCAAACCAACCAGTACACGGAACCCCATGCCTATTCCACCTCAATCTTCTATCTTTTTCGGACCAATGATCATGTTTATGATTACGGTTATGTGTGTCGTAACTATTATCGAAGGGGCAATTTGTCTTATTGCTCCAGTGATGAGCGTTACCAGGACTGGCGCATCTGGTCTGCTGGGTTGAATAAGGTCTACTACGATCCTTCCGTGGATTATCCGGCACCCCCAGGTTATCCAGATGCTGATTTCTTTGCTGCCCGTTCCGACCCGCAGCCCGGAACGGATGGCTACAACGATACACACGATTTGTCTGGTATTCGCTATTATGTCTGGGTCGATGACAAGGGATTTTCCGGCTCACGTCCTAAGCGAGGAAGGGAAGATAATCACACCATGGGGCCCAACGGTATCGTGGACTTGTGGGATAGCCACTACCGTGTGACCGTCAATGCCAGCCAGGCAACCATTGAGTATGTAGAAGTGGATCATCCTTCCAGCCACTGTAACAGCACATCCAGTTGCCGTCTGGATTTCAGTGCTGACAATACGCAGGTTGCGGATAGCTCTGGTGGCACGGATGGTTTTGGCCGTTCTCTGGCTGAAATGCAGCAGAATATTGCCAACTGGTACCAGTACTATCGTAAACGCTCCATGGCCACCAAAGGCGCCATTGCCTGGGTACTGAATGATGCACCTTATTTTCGTTATGGCTTGAGCGTGATCAACGAATATTACAACTTGTTTGTGGACATGCCACCTGCCAGTGCTTCCACCTCGGATTATCCGGCCTACAATGACAGTCTGGTCTCTGATCTTTTCAGTTATAACTGGAACGGACATGGTACGCCTTTGAGAAACGCACTAAGGCGAACAGGGGAATATTACCGCGGCAATATCAGTGGCCACCCCAGTCCCATTACTTCTTCCTGCCAGAAAAATTTCTCCATCCTGTTTACCGATGGTTTCTGGAACGGTGGTTCGCCCAGTGTTGGTGACCGGGATGGTGATGGTTACAGCAACACCGTGGCAGATGTGGCCAAGCGCTATTATGATCTGGATTTACGTCCGGACCTGCCCAACGAAGTCCCTTCGGATGCTTTTGACAATAACACCAAACAACATATGGTGACATTCACCGTGGCCTTTGGTGTGGAAGGCGCCCTGGAAGATCAGGATGGTGATGGCTGGCCGGACACGGATGTGAATGGCAATACCTCCAACTGGCCATCGGAAAGTGGTAACTGGGGTAATGCAGCGAGTACCAGCTCGGGAAGAATTGATGACCTGTGGCATGCCGCCTACAACAGCCGTGGTACCTATGTTTCAGCCAAGTCGCCCAAGGAACTGGTGGATGCGCTGACAGCCGCACTGGCAAATATTGCAGACCGTAGCAGTTCCGCTGCTGCGGTTGCCTTGAATACTGGCTCATTGAGCACGGGCAGCAGAGTCTATCAGGCCCGCTTTGAGACGGGCGGCTGGACTGGACAATTGCTGGCTTACAATATCAACCCAGCCAATGGCCAGGTCTCGCCGGTTCCTTCCTGGGATGCACGTGATTTGCTCAACATGAAATCCGACACATTCTTCAAGTCGACACGCAAGGTGTTTACCTACAGTTCCGCCAGTGGTACCACCTTTACATCGAGTGGTCTGAGCAGCCAGCAATATGATCTGTTCGATAAAGACCCCGATAGTGGTTCCACCGATGGGTTGGCCAAAGAGCGTATCGAGTATATTCGTGGCAGTGCGGAGTACGAGGGTACCTATTTCCGGGAGCGGGACAATCGGCTGGGAGATCTGGTGCATTCTGACCCTACCTATGTGGGTACACCGCCCTTTGTCTATGACTTTAGTGACTACAGTACCTTTATCAATACTTATCGTAACCGTACGCCCATGGTCTATGTGGGTGGCAATGACGGCATGATGCATGCCTTCAATGCTGATACCGGTGAAGAGACATTCGCCTATCTGCCCGAGGCAGTCATGGAAAATGTGCCGTTACTATCCAGCAAGCACTACCACCACCGCTATTTTGTAGATGGCCCCATCACCATGGGTGATGTGCTTGTGGGCGGTGCTTGGAGAACCTATTTGGCTGGTACCTTACGTGCAGGTGGTCAGGGCATGTATGTACTGGATGTCACCGATCCGGACAGTTTTTCTGCTTCCAGTGTGGTACTGGAATTCACCGATGGTCATGGCAGTAACAGTACCTATGCAGATCCGGATCTGGGTTATACCTATTCCACACCCCAGATTCGCTTGATGAGCAATGGCAAGTGGGCGGCCATTATCGGCAATGGCTACAACAGTTCGGAGGATGATGGATACAAGGGCACGGGTCATGCCGTACTGTTTGTGGTCTATCTGGATGGAAGCGGTTATGTGAAGTTGACGACCAATACCGGTTCTGCTTCGACACCAAACGGGCTGGGAACACCGGCCGCCATTGATGTGGATGATGATTTTATTGTTGATTACATCTATGCCGGTGATTTGAAAGGCAATTTATGGAAGTTCGATGTACGGCCCAGCTCTGGCTGGACCAGTGGTGGCAATGCAGGTGTCAGCAAACTGTTCCAGACAACCGGCGGTTCCGATGAGCCTATCACCAGCAAGCCTACTGTGGTGAAACATCCCAATGGCATTGGTGAGGGCGTGCTGATCTGGTTTGGTACCGGCAAGTATCTGGAGCAAAATGATGAGGATGTGAATATTCCGACACAACACTTGTATGCCGTGCGGGATACCCTGGATGGCACAACGCCTACCAACCTCGAAGCACGGAGCCTGTCTGCGAGTTCACCGCGGCAGTTGACGGGGTATTCCACTCCGGACTGGACGGTAGTGGACGGCTTCAAGATTCCACTCAGTATCCAGGGTGAGCGTGTGGTCACCAACCCGTTCATTCGTAACAATGTGGTCTTCTTCACCACCCTGATACCGGATGCCAATGCCTGTAACTTTGGTGGCTATGGCTGGTTGCTGACCCTGGATGCACAGGAAGGTTCGCCACCCAAGCGCCCCCTGTTCGATTACAATGGGGATGGATTGATTGACAAGAAGGATCTGCAGGATGCCAATGGCGATCCGGTTAACACCAATGCGGTTTCGCCTACCAGTGAATATGCGGGTATTCCTTCCAGTCCAACCTTCATGATCGACGATTTCAGTGGGCTGCCGTTCAACTTTGATAATCCGCCGCCGGCCAATGCGCCAAGAAATTGTGGCGAGTCCGGCCCGCAGGATCTGGTATTTACTACCGACAGTACCGGCGGCCTGAATGTCACCACGACCAGTGCAGGCCTGAATGTTTGTGGCCGGCGTGGTTGGCGACAGACCCGATAAAGGAGAGACAACATGATGAAGAAAATACTTTTTCTGCTATGGATGATCTCTCCGGCTATTGCCGGAGAGGACTATCGTCCGGGTATGGAGTATGCGGGTGTGCTTGAGGCTGTCAGCGCTAGTGGTGTTCAGATTGACGGGCATTCATTTCAGGTACCAGGTGGCACATTACTCAAGCATGGCTCTGGGAAACAACAAGTAAAATATCAGCTGAAGGTGGGTGACCGGGTATTGTTTGCCATTCGGCCAGGAAAGAAAGGGAAGTCCAGTAATGTGCTCGCCTTCATTGAGCCGCAAAACAGTATTCTGGAAGAGGCCGAATGATGAGACAGCAACGCGGATTCAGCCTGATTGAACTCATGGTGGCGGTAGCCATTGTAGCCATCCTGGCTTCCATTGCGGTACCGGCTTATGACAGTGTAATTCGCAAGACACGGCGCAGTGAGGCACGCGATGAGCTGTTGCGTATCGCTGGCATGGAAGAAAAGTTCTATACCACCAACAATGTCTATACCAATGATACCACGGTGCTCGATATACCCTCTGATGGAAAGACTCCCCACGATGCCTACAGCCTGACGGTTACACTGACCAATGGTGGTCAGGGGTATACCCTGACGGCCACGGCGCTGGGTGAACAGACCAAGGATACGATCTGTGGCAACCTGACCTATAACAATGTGGGGCAGAAAACCATCAGCGGGACCAGTTCCGATCCACTGCGTGAATGCTGGTAGAACCGGCACCGCATCATTCCTTCAGCTTAGCGTTGATAATAACCGGTGGGGTTGCTACCCACCGGTTTTTTTATTGCTTTTCCTGTTGGCCAGAGGCCATGCGCAATGGCCTGGGCAGGGCAAAGATGATGGATTCTTCCATGCCTTCCAGTTCCTCTACCGCAGCCTGGCATTGACCCTCCAGATGGCGAATTACGGCTTGCACCAGGTTTTCCGGTGCTGAAGCGCCGGCCGTAACACCAACGGTTTGGCAGCTTTCCAGCCACTGTGGTTGAATGTCTTCCGGCCCATCGATGAGGAAGGCGCGGGTACCGCACTTTTCTGCCAGTTCTTTCAACCGGTTGGAATTGGAGCTGTTGCGGGAACCCACAACCAAGACCAGATCACTGCGTTCCGCCAGCTGGCGCACGGCATTTTGCCGGTTCTGTGTGGCATAGCAGATATCATCCCGGCGCGGGCCGCGAATATTGGGAAAGCGCTGTTTCAGCGCATCGATCACGGCGCGTGTGTCATCCACGGACAGGGTGGTCTGAGTAACGTAGGCGATGTTTTCGGCTTGTTTTACCTGCAACCGCTCCACATCTCCGGGCTGATCCACGAGGTAGATCTGGTTACCGTTTGAGTTGTTGCACCATTGGCCCAGTGTGCCTTCCACTTCAGGATGACCCTTGTGGCCGATCAGGACCACTTCCCGGCCCTGCCGGCAGTGGTTTTGTACCTCAATATGCACCTTGGTGACCAAAGGACAGGTAGCATCGAATACGGTCAGTTGTCGTTTTTCTGCCTCGGCACGAACAGACTGGGATACCCCATGCGCGGAAAAGATGACAATGCTGTTGTCGGGCACTTCATCCAGTTCTTCCACAAATACCGCCCCTTTCTTTTTCAGGTCATCCACGACGAAACGGTTGTGCACCACTTCGTGGCGGACATGAATGGGGGGGCCAAACTGCTCCAGACAACGTTGCACGATTTCGATCGCCCGGTCCACACCCGCGCAGAAGCCGCGTGGATTCGCCAGCAATATCTTCATGTGTGTTCCTCTCTCCAGAAAGCCAGCAGCAGCGTGAAGGCACCCAGCGTAATCCAGGTATCTGCCAGGTTGAATGCCGGCCAGTGCCAGCTCCGGTAGTAAAGATCGATAAAATCAACCACATGTCCGTGCAACAGCCGGTCGATCAGATTGCCGGCCGCACCGGCCAGAATCAGGGAATAGGCCAGCAGACTCAGGCGTTTTTCTGCATGCTCCCGCCAGATCCACCGGCCCAGCAGCATAATCACGACAACCGCCAGTGCAGAAAAAAACCAGCGTTGCCAGCCAGAGGCATCGGAAAGAAAACTGAAAGCCGCACCGGGGTTGAAGACCAGGGTCAGATTGAAACCGGGCAGCAGGGGTACGGCGTCATATACCCGGAGTGACCGCAAGGCTTCCCATTTGCTCAACTGGTCGGCTGCCAGCAACAGTGTGGCTGGCAGGTAACGCCATATCCGATGGGGTGTTTGCTCAGCCAAAACGACGCACTTCTCCATCACCTTCGATATTGTTCACACAACGGCCGCACAGCGTGGGATGTTCGGCATGCTGGCCTACATCGTCCCGATAGTGCCAGCAGCGTACACACTTGCTGGCCTCGGAGGGGCGGGCAAGAATGCTCAGTGGTTGTTCTTCACTGGCTACAGCCTCATCCGGGGCATCCGCCAGCGGCGCGATCTCGGCGGTGGAAGTCAGCAGAATGAAGCGCAGTTCATCTCCCAGTGCCTGCAGGGTTTGCAGGGTATCATCATCGGCATAGAGGGTGACTTCCGCCTGCAGGGAAGAACCAATGACCCCTTCCTTGCGCAGCTGCTCCAGTTGCTTGCTGACTTCATGGCGCACGGCCATGACACGGTCCCAGAAGGCGTGGTTGAAGGGCGCGTCTTCCGGCAGGGGCTGCAGCCTGGTGTACCACTCGGCAAAATGAGCACGCGATTGTGGGTCTTGTGACGGGATCTGGGCCCAGATTTCCTCGGCGGTAAAGCTGAGAATGGGCGTCATCCAGCGCACCATGGCCTGCAGGATGTGATACATGGCCGTCTGGGCCGAGCGCCGGGCCGGTGCGTTCTCCGGCAGGGTGTAGAGGCGATCCTTGATGATATCCAGCCAGAAGGCACCCATTTCGATGGAACAGAAATGACGCAGGCGCTGATAGATGCGGTTGAAATCGTAGTCCTCATAGGCCTGAAGGATTTCTGCCTGGATGGCATGGGCCGTGCTGATGGCCCACTGGTCCAATGGCAGGCAGGCGTCCATGGGCAGCGTGTGGGTGTCGGGATCAAAGCCGTGCAGATTGCCCAGCAGGAAGCGGGCCGTGTTGCGGATACGGCGGTAGGCGTCGCCCACACGCTTGAGAATCTCGTCACTGACGGTCATTTCGTAGCGGTAGTCGCAGGAAGCCACCCACAGGCGGAGGATATCCGCGCCCAGGGTCTGCACCACCTTTTGCGGTGGAATGACATTGCCGCGGGACTTGGACATCTTGTGCCCGTTCTGGTCCACGGTGAAGCCGTGGGTGAGCACCTGCCGGTAGGGGGCCTTGCCGTCCATGGCCACGCCGGTCAGCAGGGAGGAGTGGAACCAGCCCCGGTGCTGGTCGGAACCTTCCAGATAGAGATCGGCAGGCTTGGCCAGCTCCGGGCGTTGTTCCAGCACGCAGTAGTGTGAACTGCCGGAGTCGAACCACACATCCAGAATGTCGCTGACCTTCTCGTACTGGTCGGCTTCCTCGCCCAGCCAGTCGGCGGGTTCGACCGTGTCCCAGTAGTCGATGCCCTGTTCTTCGATCTTGTTGGCAATCTTGCGCATCAGTTCGGCGCTGTTCGGGTGGGGTTCGCCGGTTTCCTTGTGGCTGAACAGGGCAATGGGCACGCCCCAGGTGCGCTGGCGGGAAATGCACCAGTCCGGCCGGTTGGCGATCATGCCTTCGATACGCTGCTGGCCCCAGTCCGGCACCCAGCGTACCTGGCGGATTTCTTCCAGGGCCTGCTGCCGCAACCCCTGCTGTTCCATGCTGATGAACCATTGGGGTGTTGTGCGGAAGGCGGTGGGGCTCTTGTGGCGCCAGCAATGCGGATAGGAATGGGGGTAATCTGCCACCTGGAGCAGATGCCCGCTTGCTCGCAGATGGTCGATGATGGTCTGGTTGGCTTTCCAGACGAACTGGCCTTCCACCAGCGGGGTGCCCGGCAGGAACACACCATTGCTGCCCACGGGGTTGTAGGGCTCGATGCCATACTGGCGGCAGACCTTGAAATCATCCTCGCCGTGACCGGGGGCGGTATGTACCGCGCCGGTGCCGGATTCGGTGGTGACATGCTCACCCAGAACGACGGGCACTGCAATATCGGCAAAGGGGTGCTGAAAGCGCTGGCCTTCCAGTGCCTGGCCGTCAACAGCCCTGGAGCGATGTTGCGCGGAAAGACCCCAGCGTTCCAGTACGCGGTCGGCCAGTGCTTCGGCCACGATCACCCGGCCCTTGTCGCCGATATCCAGCAGCACATAGGGCAGCTCGGGGTGCAGGCTGATGGCCCGGTTGGCCGGCAGGGTCCAGGGTGTGGTGGTCCAGATGACCAGTGAAACCGGGCGGTCGTCGGCGGCTTCGCCAAAGGCTTCGGCCACCGCCTGTGGGTCCAGCGCGTGAAAGGCCACATCCACTGCGGGTGAGGTTTTGTCCTGATATTCGATTTCGGCTTCAGCCAGGGCGGAACCGCAGTCGAAACACCAGTTGACCGGCTTCTCCCCCTTGTGCAGATGCCCATTTTCGATGATACGGGCCAGTGCACGCAGCATGTCCGCTTCGTATTTCTGATCCATGGTGAGGTAGGGGTGGAACCAGTCCCCCCAGACGCCGAGGCGGATGAAATCCTTGCGCTGGCCATCGATCTGCTTGCCGGCATACTCCCGGCAGGCCTGGCGGAACTGGCGGGCATCCACTTTCTGGCCTACCTTGCCCACCTTTTTTTCCACCTGCAGCTCAATGGGCAGGCCGTGACAGTCCCAGCCGGGCACATAGGCGGCCTGGTAGCCGGAAAGCGCCCGGGACTTGACGATGATGTCCTTGAGAATCTTGTTGACCGCGTGACCGATGTGGATGTCTCCGTTGGCGTAGGGCGGCCCGTCGTGGAGGATGAATTTTTCCCGCCCCTCGCGCAGTTGCTGCAGTTTTTCGTAGAGGCCTTCCTGTTGCCATTGTTCCAGCATGGCCGGTTCCCGCTGGGGCAGGTTGCCGCGCATGGGAAAATCCGTTTGCGGAAGGTTGATGGTGTCTTTGTACTGGTCTGCCACGGGATACTCCTGTTTCATGGGCTCAGCAGGCTGCGGGCCTGCCGGGCATCGATATGCATCTGTTCAATCAGGGCCTCAAGCTGGTCAAAGCGCTCTTCCGGGCGCAGGAAGTAGCGGAAGGCGACCTGCAGGTGGCGGCCGTAGAGTACCTGCTCGAAGTCAAACAGGTGGACTTCCAGCAGGGTTCGGCCACTGCCGTCCACCGTGGGCCTCGTACCCAGGCTGGCCACGGCCGGCCGGTGGATGGGTTCGTCGTCGATGCCCACTTCCACGGCGTAGATGCCGTGCAACGGCGAGCGCATCCGCCCCAGGGCGATGTTGGCCGTGGGGAAGCCCAGTTTGCGCCCCAGCCGCTTGCCGTGAATCACCCGCCCGGCCATCACATAGGGGTGGCCCAGAAGCTGCTCGGCCCGGCCCAGTTCACCGGCCGCCAGCGCCTGCCGGATGGCGGTGCTGCTGATGCGTTGCCCCTGCAGGCATTGGCCGCGCTGGGCCAGCAGCTCGAAACCGTATAGTTTGCCAGCTTCGGCCAGCATGGCAATATCGCCTTCTCGCCCGCGGCCAAAGCGAAAATCCTCTCCGACCACCACCGCGCTTGCGTGCAAGGTCTGGTGGATGCACCGTTCGATGAACTGCTCGGCCGGCATGCGCGCCAGGGCGTTGCGGAAGGGCAGTATCCAGCAGTCGTCCATACCATATGCCCGCAGCAGGCAAAGTTTTTCCCGCAGGCGGCTCAGGCGCGCGGGTGCCTTTTCCGGGGCGAAAAACTCCTGCGGCAAGGGCTCGAAGCTCATGGCCAGCGCCCGGCTGTTCCGCTGCCGGGCCGCATCACGGGCAACCTTCAGCAGGTGCTGATGCCCCAGGTGCACGCCATCAAAGTTGCCGATGGTCACCACACAGCCGGCATGAGGGTAACGGGGTTGCAGGCCGTGATAGATCTTCATGCCTGGCACACCCCTGCATCGGAGCCTGAAGTCCGTCGCCGTGGCTGGAAAATCCTGGGGAGAGCTGCTTGCATGGACCGGGCTTGAAAACAAAGGGTGAAAGTATAGCGGCATAGCGGCCCCAGACAAGAAAAAACCCCGCAAAAGCGGGGTTTTTTCGTGCTTGACCGAAAGTCTGGCTCAGAAGTTCAGCCGTACGGTGAAGCGGACATACCGGGGCGTCTGGTAACGGGTGGGTACCAGATAAGTCGGGTCTGGCGCACCAGTGTCTGTTTCTGCTGTCTCCACCACTTCGGTGACGGTACGGCTGTCAAACACATTGAAAATATCCAGTGCTGCTTGTACATCCATGCCGGCCAGGGTGGTGGTGTATTGCAGGCCCAGATCCAGCTTGGTCAGGAAGTCCGTACGACCACGGCTGCCGCGGGGTACCAGCACACCGTTTTCATAGAAGGATTCGGCACCGTAAGCGGCGGCGAATACATCCGTGGGATGCACGCCAAAGGCGTTGATGGGCCGGCCGCTCTGGGCCAGGAAGTTGCCGCTGACCAACCAGTGGTCGGTAAATTGCCAGGCACCGAACAGTTTCAAGGTATGCGGACGGTCATTGGGCAGCGGGCCGTAGGCGCCGTCCAGCAGGCCGGGCTGGTCGAACAGGGTGGTCAGGCCGGCGTCATCCTGGCCGTTGTCGGAACGAACATAGCCCTCGTTGTTGCCCTTGCTCTCGGAATAGGTGTAGGAACCCTGCAGGTAGAATTCGCCATCCCAGTTCTTTTCGAAGAACAGCTCGAAGGCCTTGTAGGTCCGTTCGGACTTGGGATAACCCAGCATCTCCTTGGAAAGCTGGATGGGCTCCACTTCACCGTCGCCATTCATGTCCACATAGATGAGCATGTCGGTGCCGGGGTTGGTGAGCACATAGTAGTCAAAGCCACCAGCCTCGAAATCGGTGAAACCGTTTTCGGCGGCATACTGGTTCAGGGCGGCGTCGATGGCCACATCCTCGATGGTGCTTTTCAGGTCACGGTAGATACCGCGCACGCCGGCCCGCCAGCCGTCGAAGATTTCCTGCTCGTAGCCGAGGATGAATTCATCCTGATACATGGGCTCGATGGTCTGGTCGACGATTTCACGCACATCCGGCACGGTGCCGTCACCGAATACGGCGGTGCCACCCACCTGGTCACCCAGTCCCTGGGGCGTGCCGTCGGGGCCGATACTGTCATACAGGTAGTATTCCTGGATGAAATACTCGGCACCGGAAAGGCGCACATTGGTATTGGAAGCAATAGGCAGATGGTAGCGGCCATAATTGGCAAACACCTTGGAACGGCCATCGCTCATCACATCCCAGGACAGGCCCAGGCGGGGTGCCCATTGGTTCTGAATCTCGATAAAGGTCTCGCCATTGGCATTGCGGTTGTCGAAGGACTCGTTACGAATGCCCAGGTTGAGCATCAATGTATCAGTAATGCTCCAGTTGTCTTCCACATACCAGGCACGGGTGATTACGTCGAAATCACCGCCACCTTCAAAAATACGGCGGCGCACCAAGGAAGTAACACCATCCGGCACCACGCCACCCTGCACCACATCTCCTGGCTCTACAGGGTCGTAGCGCCAGTAAATATGACCGGAATAGAAGCTTTGGTCCAGCGAGGTGTTTTTCTGGTTGTCGATACCGGCGCGGATAAAGTGGCTGTCACCAAAAACGTATTCCAGGTCGGCACGGAACTGCTTGCGGGTGTCATAGGACAGGGAGGGTAGGGCATTAACCCAGCACCCCAAGGGGGTGAAGCCACCATCTCTGTGATCATAAATAAATGGGCAGGTTTGGTCGAAGGGGCTGGAGTCGGTGCGGTCATAGGCGTTCTTGCCGGCCATGATGGAAAGCGTCAGGTCCTCGGTGATGTGGCCGGTGTATTTGGCCACGATATTGCGGCCGCCGCGATTGGAAAGCGATTCCCCCTTGTAGCTGCCGACTACGCCGGTTTCCCAGTCATAGTTGTACACGCCGGTCTTGGTGACCCGGCTGTCGGAAAAGGCGGTCAGTTCCACCCGGTGGTCGTCGTTGATGTACCAGTCCAGTTTGCCGCCCCAGAAGGTGCTGTACTGGCGTCCCTGATTATATGAACTGCGGCCATAATTATCCGAGTTATACCAGCGCGGGTTCAGCAGAGCGTAGAAGAAGACCTTGTCCTTGATGATGGGGCCGGAAGCGTGAATGGCCACATTGTAGAAATCGGAATCATCGGGTTCATTGACGGTGAAGATGGTGCCGTTGTTGTCATAGACATTGGGCAGGCTGGAACGCAGGGCACCCGGTTCCCAGATCATGGTGACCCCGGCTTCGAATTCGTTACCCCCGCTCTTGGTGATGGCGTTGACCACGCCACCGGTGGAACGGCCGAATTCCGCGGAATAACCGCCGGTCTTGATCTGGAATTCCTGGTAGAACTCGAAGGGCACGGTGCTGCCACCCAGGCCGTTACGGAAGTTGGTCACATCCAGACCATTGATGAAGTAGGCGTTTTCCCCCACGGAAGCACCGCCGAAGGAGGCCAGGTTGCCAAAGGCACCGTCACCCTGAACAGTACCCGGAGCCAGCAGAGCCACGGCGGTAACATTCTGCGGCACGGGAATGCGGTCAATGGTTTCCTTGGTGAGAATGGTGGCCGATTCGGTGGAGCTGACATCCACCGGCGAAATCATTTGCCCGGAAACGGATATCCGCTCCAGTTCGGCCTCATCGGCTGCCAGTTGAATATAGACCTGCGAGCCGGTGCCCACATTTACGCTGATATCATCACGCTTGCCAACGCCCTGGCTGGTCTTGGCTTCTACCATGTAGCTGCCTACCGGCATGGCGCGGAAACGGAATTCGCCGTTGTCATTGGTGGTGGTGCTGCGGGAAATACCCGTGCTCTTGGCAGTCAGCACGACCTCCGCGCCGGCTACCGGATTGCCCTGGGCATCCAGTACCTGGCCGGAGACATTACCTACCGTGTTGGATTGTGCCAGTGCCAGCATTGGCAAGGCTGCCAACAACAGCAGGGCCGCCCAACGGTGGATTGGGTTGGTTTTCATCGATTGATCCCCTTTGGTTGCATGTTGATGAACGGGCCGGATCCATCTTCTTGATG
>JALWTZ010000241.1 GCA_026993285.1 Lysobacterales bacterium
GCGGCGCAGAAAAAGGGGGTGAAGGTTTTTCTGGTTTCCAACCGGGAATGCCGCAAGCGCAAGGGCCGTGCGGAAGCCTGCCCGCAGAAGCAGGATATTGTCGACAATCTGGCCCGGCTGGGCCTGAAGGGCTTCCCCGCCCGCCAGATTCTCCTGAAGGGGGAACGCAAGGAATGGGGCTCCGAGAAAAAGGATCGCCGTTTTCTGCTCTCGGTACGCTATCGCATTCTCATGCTCTTTGGCGATGATTTGGGTGATTTTATCCCAGGCGTGCGCAAGCTGAGCTGGCAGAAGCGCGCCGAGCTGGTGGAAAAATACCGCAATCGCTGGGGGCAGCGCTGGTTTGTATTGCCCAACCCATCCTACGGTTCCTGGCAGCGGGTGCTGGGCAAGCCTTCGAAAAAGCAGTTGCGGGGGTTTTGATGCGCGGTCTCTACCCGGAAATCGAGCCCTTCGAGCACGGCATGTTGCCGGTTTCCGATCTGCATGAAATCTACTACGAGCAGTGTGGCAACCCGGAAGGCAAGCCGGTGGTCTTTCTGCATGGCGGCCCCGGTGGCGGTGGCAGCACGGAGCCGCGCCGCTTTTTCGACCCGGAATCCTACCGCATCATCCTGCTGGACCAGCGTGGTTGCGGCCGCTCCCGCCCCCATGCGGAACTGCGCCAGAATACGACCTGGGATCTGGTGGAGGATATCGAAAAGCTGCGCCGGTATCTGGGCATCGAGCGCTGGCAGGTTTTCGGCGGTTCCTGGGGCAGCACCCTGGCGCTGGCCTATGCCCAAACCCACCCCGAAGCGGTCAGTGAACTGGTCTTGCGCGGCATTTTCCTGCTGCGCCGGCGGGAATTGCTCTGGTTCTACCAGGAAGGCTGCAGCCGCCTGTTTCCCGATGCCTGGGAAGCCTTTCTTGCCCCCATTCCCGCCGTGGAACGGGGGGATCTGATCAGCGCCTATTACCGCCGCCTCACCCATGAAGACCCGGCGGTTCGGCTGGAAGCGGCGCGGGCCTGGTCGGTGTGGGAGGCGTCCACCAGCCACCTGCTGCAGAACCCGCGGCATATCGCCTCGGCGGCCGGTGATGACTTCGCCACTGCCTTTGCCCGCATCGAGGCCCATTATTTTGTGCATGGCGGCTTTTTCAGCCATGAAAACCAGTTGCTGGAAGGCATCGACCGTATTCGCCACATCCCGGCGGTGATTGTGCAGGGGCGCTACGATGTGGTCTGCCCGGCGGAAACCGCCTGGGCCTTGCACCGGGCCTGGCCGGAGGCCCGCTTCGTCATGGTGCCGGATGCCGGCCATTCCGCTTTCGAGCCGGGTATCACCGACGCGCTGATTCAGGCCACCGATGCCTTTGCCGGAAAATAGACGCTGAAGCACGCGCCCTGCCGCTCCGCCCGGTTTTCTGCCCGCACTTCGGCCAGATGGAAGCGGGCGATCAACTGCACGATATACAGCCCCAGCCCCAGATGGGGCGTATCCCGTTCACTGCCATGGGCCCGAACGGAGACCATGGAATCGAACAGGCGTTCCGGTGGCGGCTCCTCCGGCAGTGGTGGGCCGTCATTTTCCACGGTCAGGACGATAGCGCTGGATTGCATCTGCAGCCTGAACAGAATCTGCCCATCCGGCGGGCAGTGACCGCAGGCATTGTCCAGCAGCTTGTCCAGCAGCTGGATGAGGAGTTCTGCCGCGCCCCGGATATGCAACCCCGGTTGAATATCGGCCTCGATCCGGCAGTGTGTGCAGGTGGCTCGGGCCACGGAGACATATTCGCCCAGCAGGTCCGAGAGGGCGACATCACCGTGTTGTTCCTGCTGAATGCTTTGTTCCAGCCGGTTGGCCTCGGTCATGGCCTGCAGGATGCGCTGCAGCCGGGCCAGGCCGCCCTGGGCCCGCCGCAGATAGGTGGAATCGCCCAGGTTCTGTTCCATCTCCAGATTCTCCAGCGAGGAACGCACCACCGCCAGCGGGGTTTTCAGTTCATGGGAGAGCTTGTCGGCCAGGGTGCGCAGATAGCGGGTGTGCTGCCCGAGACTGCCCAGCATTTCCGCGTAGGCGCGGGACAGTTCGCCCAGCTCATCCTGTGCCCGTGAGGGCTCGAAATCGGCATTCAGCCCGTGCTGTTCGTGCCAGGCGGTATCCACTGCCTGTTTCAGGCGGCGTACCCGGCGGGTGAGCACACTGGCGTAGATGAGCAGAATCAGCACCGCCAGCAGGAAGACCACCCCGGAAACCAGCAGCAGCTGGCGCAGGGCGTTGGCGGCCAGGGTCAGCAGACGGTTGTTGTCCTGGCGGGAGACCAGGATGGCCACCACGGCATCACCGCTTTTCAATGGCAGGGCGGCGAGGGTGGCCAGCCGGCCGCTTTCCGGCTCCAGCAGCCATTCCACCGCCGGCTGGCCGTTGCGGGCCTGTTCGATGGCACGCGATTGCAGCCGCCAGCGCTGGCCGGAGGGTGGTTCGTCCAGATCCAGCGGGCCGGAAAGCAGACGGTAGAGCCAGTTCTGCCACCAGGGGCGTTCATCGGGGGTGGGGTCTTGCGGCGGTTCGGAACGGGCCAGTACCCAGCCGTCAGGGTTGAGTAGCCAGTAGCGTGCTTCCGCGCCGGCATGACCGGCCAGCAGGAATTCCAGGCTGCGATCATAGCCAGTCAGTGGCCAGAGGCCGGTTTCCGGCAGGCGCAGGCGGGGTTTCCCGTCATCCAGCCATTGCAGGGCCACGCCTTTCAATGCCAGTACGGGCAGTCGCAATTCGATGCCGTATTCTCCGCCCAGATCGGTCACGGCATATTCCAGCCGCCGGGCTTCGGGCAGGGGGAGGCTGCCCTGACCCAGACCCTCCCAGAACAAGGGCAGGCGGATCAGATCCTGCGGTTGTTGCAGCCAGAGGTAGAGGCCATCGCCCTGTTGTTCACCCGGGCTGGAGAAATGGAACCCGCTATCGTTCAGTACCAGTCGCAGCCAGAGGGTGTCGGCCGTGCGCCCCAGCCAGCCCTGCAGGCCCTCGGCCTGAAACTGGGGCGCTATGCTGGGCCAGTCTTCGCCGTAGCCGTCCAGTTGCATGCCGGCGGGCAGGGGTTGCAGGTAGAGTGCCCTGCGTTTGTCGTACAAATCCTGCATGCGTGCCTGGCGCTGCTGCAGGTTGCCGGCCACCGCCTGCAGGGCCTGTTGCTGGGCCTGGCTCAGGGCCTGTCGCAGCAGTTCTTCCAGTTCGCCGACAAACTGCCAGGCGGCCAGGGGCAGTGCCAGTACCAGCAGGGAGAGGATCAGCAGTTGGCGACGCAGTTTCAAGAGCGCGCAACCTCAGGGCGCTTTCCAGCGGTAGCCCATGCCATGCACGGCCTCGATGGCATCGAAGCCTTCATCCAGCTGGCGGAACTTGCGCCGGATGCGCTTGACATGGCTGGTAACGGTGGCCAGATCCACATAGATATTGGCGGCTTCCATCAGCTGATCCCGGCTTTTGACCATGCCGGGGCGGCGGGCCAGGGCATGGACAATCCAGAACTCGGTTACGGTCAGTGGCACCTCTTCGGCCTGCCAGTAGACACGCATGCGCTCCGGCTCCAGCCGCAGGGGGCCGCATTGCAGCACTTCCTCTTCCGGTTTGTCCTGGCGAAAGGCTTCCGCACGGCGGAACAGGCCGGCGATGCGCACCAGCAGCTGGTTGATGGAGGCATCCTTGCTCAGGTAGTCGTCGGCACCCAGGCGAATGCCGGAGATTTCATCCAGTTCACTGTCGCGGGCGGTGAGGAAGATGATGGGCAGGGTGGCGCTCATCTGGCGCAGCTGGCGGCAGAGGTCGAAGCCGCCTTCGCTTTCCTCGCCCAGGCCGATGTCGATGACCACCAGGTCCGGCAATTCCCGCTCGAAGGCGGCCAGGGCGCTGGGCCGGTCGGGATAGTCGCTGACCCGGTACTGCTGCCGTTCCAGCGCGGTGCGGTAGTTGGCGCGAATGTCCGGTTCATCCTCGACGATGGCTACATGTTTCATGCGGTGCTCTCCTGCCTGCGTATCGGTGCCAGACTATGGAAAAAGCGAAAGGCAAACAAGGGCGGTTTTCAGGGCGGCTTGCGGGCAGTGCGCCCCGGGTGTCAGTAGATGCACTCGCTGAACAGGAAGTCGATGTCCTCGTTCCATTCGTTATGAAAGGCGCGCAGTTTGCGTTCAGCCGGGGTGATGCCCTGCTCGGCAATGCGCCACAGGCTGTCCAGGTAGATGCGTTCGTCCCGGCCCTGTTCATTCTCACGCTTGCGGTTTTTCAGGCCGCTTTCCGCCATGGCCAGCACCTCGATGGCCAGTTCCCGCAGGCTCTTGCCGGCAATTTCCGCCTTCAGGCCAATGCGCGCCACATCCTCGCGCAGTTGCTGCCGCTGGCCGTTGCTCCAGCCCTTGACCAGATCCCAGGCGGCATCCAGCGCGCCCTGGTCATAGAGCAGTCCGGTCCAAAGCGCCGGCAGGGCACAGAGCCGGTGCCAGGGGCCACCGTCGGCGCCGCGCATCTCCAGATAACGCTTGAGGCGTACTTCCGGGAAGCAGGTGGTCATGTGGTCCTCGAAATCCTGCAGGGTGGGCAGCTCGCCGGGCAGGGCCGGCAGCCGGCCCTCGAGGAAATCCCGGAAGGACTGGCCGCTGGCGTCGATGTACCGCCCGTCACGGTAGACGAAATACATGGGCACATCCAGCAGGTAATCCACCCAGCGTTCGAAGCCCATGCCGTCTTCGAAGACGAAGGGCAGCATGCCCGAGCGTTGCGGGTCGGTGCGGGTCCAGATATGCGAGCGCCAGGAAAGATAGCCGTTGGGCCGGCCTTCGCTGAAGGGGGAATTGGCGAACAGGGCGGTGGCCAGGGGCTGCAGGGCCAGGGAGACACGGAATTTCTTCACCATGTCCGCTTCGGAACTGAAGTCCAGATTGACCTGCACGGTGCAGGTACGCAGCATCATGTCCAGGCCCAGGTCGCCTACCTGCGGCATGTACTCACGCATGATCTTGTAGCGCCCCTTGGGCATCCAGGGAATGTCCTCGCGCCGCCACTTGGGCTGGAAACCCATGCCGAGGAAACCGGCGCCGATTTCCTCGGCCACGGTCTTGACCTGTTTCAGATGGGTGTGTACTTCCGCGCAGGTCTGGTGGATGCTCTCCAGCGGCGCGCCGGAAAGTTCCAGCTGCCCGCCCGGCTCCAGGGTGATGGAATCATGCTGTTTGCCCTTGAGGGCGATGAGCTTCCCGTTTTCTTCCACTGCCTGCCAGCCGAAGCGACGCAGCCCTTCCAGCATGGCCCGGATGCTGCAGTCCCCTTCGTAGGGCAGGGGGCGCAGGTCCGACTGGCGGAAGCCAAATTTTTCGTGCTCCGTGCCGATACGCCAGTCTTCACCGGGTTTGCAGCCCTGCTGCAGGGTCTCGATCAGGGGTGCCTTGCTCTGGATGGGGTCCGCATTCATGAGATGGACTGTGCTGGGGAAAGAGGCGATTTTGCCATGAATCGGCACGCCATGGGGAAAACGACTGTGGCGAGGGGGTCAGGCTT
>JALWTZ010000242.1 GCA_026993285.1 Lysobacterales bacterium
GGCTCAACCTGGCCGAACCGGGTGCGGATCAGGGCGCAGGTACCCTGCTGGCCCTGCGCTTTGGTGACGAAACCATCCAGTGGATTGTCGGCAAACAGGCCAAGGGGGGTGGCCGCATGATGCGCCTAGCCGGCGAAAACCAGGCCTGGCGTGTCAAACCGGCCATTCGCCCCATGGCTGACCCCATGCAGTGGGTGGATTCCACCGTGGTGAATCTCAAGCCTGAACTGTGGCAATCCATCCGGGTGGAACCGGCCGAAGGGCTGGGCTGGACACTGGCACGCGCCAAACCCGATGATCACAACTTCACTCTGGATCCCATGCCTGCCGGCAAGACCTTCAAGGGTGAAAATATCAGCCGTACACTGGCCACGGCCTTGCAAATGCTGCATTTCACCGATGTGCGCAAGGCAAAAAAAGACGCGGATGCCAGCAACAGCCTGTACTATCACGGCTGGTTTGGGGACCGCTTGAAAGTGGACATTTTCGACGCGGAAGACGGGGCCTGGTTTGCCTTCCATTTTGAAGCCGGCCCGGAACCTGACGGCAACACCCCAGCCGAAGAACAGGGGGCAGGAAAAGATACGGACCAGCCCACCCCGAAAAACCATGACCTGAAAACCCTGGACATACAGGCCATGAATGAACGACTGGCCGGCTGGTGGTACAAACTGCCCGACTACAAGGCCAGCCAGCTCAACCGCAAGAAGGATGACCTGCTCAAGAACAAGGACGAGGAAAGCAAGGAAAAATCCAAGGAAGACGGGTGACAGCCTGACCGCCGGATCGGGAAGCGGGCCAGGGACGGCCCACTGTCAACGCGTTCTTGTAGCACCCCGTCACCACCTGTACACTATTCTGTACAGAACAATACAGGACAGTTCATCATGAAAGCGCTCAGTTACACAGCGGTCAGAAACACACTGGCCAAAACCATGGAAAAAGTCTGCGAGAACCACGAACCGGTTATCATCACAAGAAAAAGCAAAGGCGCCGTAGTCATGCTTTCTCTGGAAGATTATGAATCACTGGAAGAAACCAGCTACCTGCTGCGTAGCCCGGCCAACGCAAAGCGACTGCTGGAATCCATCAGTCAGCTCAATCAGGGTGCCGGCCTGGAAAAGGGATTGCCTGAGTGAAACTCATCTTCTCGGAACACGCCTGGGAGGACTACCTGTACTGGCAGAAAACCGATCCCAAAATTCTGAAGCGCATCAACCAACTGATCAAGGAAGCACAACGCTCTCCCCATGAAGGCATCGGAAAGCCGGAACCCCTTCGACATGCACTGGCCGGGTACTGGTCCCGGCGCATCAATCATGAACACCGTTTTGTCTACAAAGCAGGTGATGATGCCCTGTTGATCGCTCAACTCAGATACCACTATTAGAGACCTACTCCAGCCCGGACAAGGCCCCCATGTACTGGCGGTAATAGCGCAACTCTTCGATGGATTCGCGGATGTCATCCAGCGCCAGGTGTGCAGCTTTCTTTTGAATGCCGTCCAGCAAGCGGGGGGACCAGAAACGGGCCAACTCCTTCAGGGTGCTCACATCCAGGTTGCGGTAGTGGAAAAACCGTTCCAGCCCGGGCATTTGCCGGTAGAGAAAACGGCGGTCCTGGCAGATGGTGTTGCCACACATGGGGGAACTGCCCTCGTCTACCCACTGGCGCAGAAAATTCAGGGTTTCCCACTCCGCACCGGCGTGGTCGTACTGGCTGTCCAGTACGCGCTGCCACAATCCGCTTTTGCGATGGTGGGTCAGATTCCATTCATCCATTTCCAGCAGACGGGCTTCCGGTACATGAATGGCGATCACCGGCCCTTCCGCCAGAATGTTCAGTTCCCAGTCGGTGACAATGGTGGCCATTTCAATGATTTCGTCCTGATCCGGGTCCAGTCCGGTCATTTCCAGATCAATCCAGATCAGGCGCTGCTTGCGTTGTTCAGACATGCTCGGCTTCCATGAGATAGAATGCCTCGCATTATGCGTGATGGGAGCCCCGATGCTCAATCTTTTCCTGGCTTCACTGGTATTGTGCCAATGGCTGTTGCTGGAATGGCTGGTCCGTCAGGGGCCACGCGTGGTTCGCCAGCAGGCACGCAAGCTGTATCGGCCCTGGCAGGCCCATAGCCTGTTTGCTGCCTGGGCACTCTGGTTTCACGGGCTGGCCCAGGTGGAACGCTTCTGGCTGCGCACGCTTTGGCCAGAGGCCTGGATGGGGCTGGCCATTCTGGTCACACTCGGGCTGGTGAATCACAGCTTTGTGCGTATTGTATGCCGCTTGCTCAAGGTGCCAGGCCATGGCAGTCCAATGGCCTTTCTGGCCATCCTCTGGCTGGGTGGCTGGTTTGTGTGCTACGGGCTGGCCATCAACCCGACAGCCGGCCTGCTGGCAGTGGCGCTGCTGGCCGGAGGCTGGTGTAGCCGGGGCCAAATCCATGCCTTGCCGGCACAACTGGTCTTGTGGCTGACCGCTGCCTGGATCACCAGCCTCTTTCTGCAGCATCCGGAGGCCGCCATGCGCATCGCTGATACGCTGCCAGCCCATTACAACAGCCTGGCCGTGGCCGGGCTGGTACTGCCCTGGGTACTGTTGCCACTCTGGCTGGTATTGCCCTGGTTGAACCGGGGCCGACTCAAAGACCATACCCCGCCCCTGTATGCCTGTCAGGCCAGGATGGTTGCCAGCAATGAATAAAGCTTGCAGGGGTACCGTCAATGTCAATTTTGGCCGGCAGGCGCTGGTGGACTTGCCCGGGAAGCCGGATACCCCCTGCCTGATACGTGGCCGCTCGCTCAAGCCGGTCTGTGGTGACGAGGTGCTCGTGGAACCGGTGAGCGGTACACAGGATCATGTCATCGTCGAAATCCTGCCGGAGCGAAACCATTTCGTTCGGGTAGACAAGCGACGCGTGGCGCACAAGATGGCAGCAAACCTGGATCAGGTCTGGATCGTGGCTGCTGTCAACCCTTCACCTTCACGGGATTTGATCAACAGCTATCTGGTGGCTGCCCACGCGCTCGACATCCAGCCAGCGATCATCATGAACAAGATGGACCTGGGGCCACCAGATGTGGAAGTGGTGGCCCAGTTGAATCGGCTGGAACAACTGGGTTATCCGGTTTTCCGGCTCAGCAGCAAAAGTGGCGAGGGCATGGACGCATGGCGTGCGGCCACCACGCAACAAACACAAATTCTCGTGGGCCAGTCCGGAGTGGGGAAATCCAGCCTGATCCGTTATCTGTTGCCGGACAGACCCATAGAAACCGCCGCATTGGCCAAACTCACCGGCAAGGGCGCGCATACCACTACCCACACACGCCGCCATGCCTTGCCGGAGGGTGGCTGGCTGATTGATTCTCCGGGTGTCTGGGAGTTCGGTATCTGGAAAATGCCCGCTGAACAGATTGCCGAAGGGTTCGTGGAATTCCGTCCCTGGCTCGGTCTGTGCCGCTTCAACAATTGCAGCCACATTCACGAACCCGGCTGCGCCATACAGGCCGCCGTGAAAAGTGGGGAAATTGCCAGGGCGCGCTGGGAATCCTACGCCCGCATTCTCAAGACTTCTTCACGCGCGGACTGATCCACGACCGGGCGCTGGCTGTACATCCACTGATTGAACCAGTACATGCGCAGCAACAGATGCTGCCAGTCCCGATCCAGCAATTCCACATCTCCCAGGCTGGCCAGAAGGTCATGGCGGTCGGCCTCGTGCAGGCGAAGGGTATTCCAGTCCCCCATGCGGGCGGCCGCTTCCACCCGTGCCTGCGCACATTTCAGGGCCTGATACAGCCTGCCAGCCATGGCTCAACCCTGCACATGAACCGTCTGGGCCGCTGGTTCGGTGGACTGGCTGTCGGCACGCATGACCATGGGAATGGCATCCCATGCCAAACGAATTTCATTGAGCAGGGAAATGACCTCTTCAAAGGCCTCGGGGCGGTTGCCGCGGTTGCCATCTACCAGGCGCTGCTTCATGTACGCATAGAGTTCATCCAGATTACGGGCAATCTCGCCCTGTTCCATATCCAGACTGGCAGAAAGCCCATCGAGTATGGCCAGGGCCTTCTGCACCATCTCCACCTTGCGTTCCACATGGCCCACTTCCATGGCTTCGCGAGCCCAGACAATGCGTTGTACACAGCCTTCCAGCAACAACTGAATCAGACGGTGCGGAGAAGCCTCTTCCAGTTGACCTTGCAATTGCGTGTGCTGATAGGCATTCAATTGTGCATTCATGAGGCGCTTCTCCATCCGGTTCATTGGCTGATATCTATGCTTTCTGTATCGGACGGTGAAGGCAGAACTTGAGCGGGAATTGCAGCGTTTTGATCCATGCTGCAAAAAGAGGTTAACAGGCAGCACAATGCGCTGTTTCCGGCAGGCATGCCCTGCCGGCAGACAGGCTGTACAGCATCAAGCGTAGGCGGAAAGGCCGATACTGCTCAGGGCCTTTTCCGGGTCTGTATCCAGTTGTTCCTTGAGAAAACGCGCCACCTGGAGGACTTCTTCCGCGGGAATCTGCCGTACCACTTCGTCGGAATTGCGATCCACCACATTGATGATGGTTTTGCCCACTTCACGGTCTACCTGAAAACGCAGGCTACGGCGACGGATCTGCTCGTTCTGATTCAGATTGCGGGCAAACTGCTCCATGGTGCCCTGGTCTGGCGTGTCCTGTGCCTCGGCGGAAGGGGTGGCTGCCTGAACCGGGTTGGCGGACTGCTGGCCAGGTACCGTGGTACCCAGGGTTTCTGCAACCTGTTGGCCACTGGCCACCGGGGCTTGTTGCTGCTGGCTCAACTGTGAACCCACGCTGGCGATGATGTCACTCATGACGCTTACCTCAATCGACTGGCTACTATGCCTCAGTCACGTTATCGGCAGGTATGCGCAAAACTTTAGCATTTTTTTCAATGGCGGCAAGCTTTTTCCGCACGGCTATCTTTTTATCGGATAATCAACAGGTTATTCAGGTTCGTGAATCCGAAGCCTGCTGAGGTACTCTGTTTTTTTCTCCCGGTGAAAAATTTGTACCGGCAAGTCCGACTGGAATGGCTCGAGCCAGAACCAGGTTTCCCGCCTGGGATTGTCGTCCACGCGGCGATAGGCCCGCGCATTGGTGAAGGTGTCCGGCGGCAAGTGGGGAGGCTTCCCGGATTCAAAGGCCCAGTCACGCTGATGATGGCGGTCCTGCACCCGGTAATGCAATGTTCTTCCGGCACGGAGATCCGATGCCAGCAGTAATTGAATGCCCAGACGATCCACGAGCCCGTCCACCACGGGCATGTCCACGGCCTTTCCCTTGTGCGTGCCTGTCACCCGTCCCTGTTTCCAGTCATAGATCAGATGGGTTTTCTGCTTGCGGAACAGCACCTTGCGCTGATAAAGACTTTCCAGTGGCTGGTAGCCCCGTGGGCCACAGCGAAAGCGTACCCATTCGCGGACTTCCGCCCCCAGCAGGCTCACCACGCCACGATTGGCCCGGGTGACGGAATCCAGCAGCCAGTCATTCCCTTGCCGCTTCAGGGTCAGACGCACTTCACCCACTGGCTTGTCATTACGATAAAGCACATAGGCCTGTTCAAAGTCCTGCAGCGGTTCCGGGCAGGGCACCGCCCCGGCCGGCCAGGCTACCCACAGGAGTAACAGTCTAACCAGCCAGTGCAAGGGGTTGTTCAAGCCGTTCTCCATTCAGAAATATCCGGTCACCCCGGCATTGGATTTCACCCCGAGCCATCCGTTCCACCACTTGCAGCAACATTTGATGTTCCAGCGGCAGAATACGAGCAGCCAGGCTATCGGCATTTTCACCCGGTTGAATGGTAACCCGCGCCTGCATGATGACTGGACCGCCATCCAGCTCTTCAGTTACCAGATGGATGCTGGCACCAGCTTCCTCGTCCCCGGCGTCCAGGGCTCGCTGGTGGGTGTGCAAGCCGGGATATTTGGGCAACAGGCTGGGATGAAGATTGATCATGCGGCCCTGAAACCGGCGTACAAAGGCCGGAGTGAGGATGCGCATGAACCCTGCCAGAACGATCAGGTCCGGTTGCAGGCGTTCCAGATGGTCACCCAGCGCCTGATCAAAGGCTTCACGGCTCGGGTAGCCGGTATGATCGAGCACGGTTGCCGGTACACCGGCCTGCTCCGCGCGTTGCAGCGCCTGTGCTCCGGGCCGGTTGCTGATCACTTCCAGCAAATCGATGGGCAGGCGGTCCCGGGCATCCAGCAAGGCCTGCAGATTGCTGCCCCTGCCGGAAACCAGCACAACCACACGCAGGGGGGCACCGGGTTCAGTCGAATTGGACACGCGTTTCTCCTGCCTGCACTTCCACTTGCCCAATGGGTCGGCAGCCCAGGCCGGCGGACTGAAAGTGCGAACAAGCGACCTGCTGGTGTTCGGCATCCACAATCACCGCCAGACCGATGCCGCAATTGAAGGTACGCAGCATTTCCATGGTTTCTACACCACCGGCTGTCTGCAGCCACTGGAATACCGGTGGCCAGGCCCAGCGTTCCAGTTCGAAACGCAGGCTCAGGCCTTCCGGCACCACGCGAATCACATTTTCCACCAGGCCGCCACCGGTCACATGCGCCATGCCCGCCACCGGGATCTCTTCCAGCAAGGCCAGCACTTCCCGCACATAGATGCGGGTGGGTGCCATCAGGGCATCGCCCAGAGTGGTCTCCCCACAGGGCTGGTTCAGATCCGCGTCACTGTGCTCGATGATCCGGCGGATCAGGGAATAGCCATTGGAATGCGGGCCGGAGCTGTCCACGCCCAGTACCACCTGCCCGGCATTTATGGCCGAACCATCCAGTTGTTTCTCCCGTTCCACCGCGCCCACGACAAAACCGGCCAGGTCATATTCTCCTGGTGCATACATATCCGGCATCTCGGCCGTTTCACCACCAATGAGGGCGCAACCGGCCTGGCTGCAGCCCTCGGCAATCCCGGCAATCACCGTGGCAGCCTGTTCGGTATCCAGCTTGCCCGTGGCAAAGTAATCGAGAAAGAACAGCGGTTCGGCACCCACCGTGAGAATATCATTGACACACATGGCCACCAGATCGATACCGATACTGTCATGTCGATTCAGCTGGCTGGCCAGTTTGAGCTTGGTGCCCACGCCATCCGTGCCGGAAACCAGCACTGGTTCCCGCCAGCGAGCCGTATCCAGACGGAACAGTCCGCCGAACCCTCCCAGACCGGTCATGACCTCCGGGCGAAAAGTGCGTTTGACATGCGGCTTGATTTTTTCCACCAGGGCATTACCCGCATCGATGTCCACCCCGGCATCACGATAGGTCAGGCCTTCAGATTCACCCGTCACGCTGTTCTCCGGCATCCAATTCAACAAGTGCGGTATGGTATCTTATGCACCACCATGTATAAACGCCTGCTCACGACCATTTTCCTCCTGGCACTCTGTACCGCCGGCCTGGCGCGTACACGGGTCGATCTGTTTCGTGCCGACATTCCCGTTGAGGCCGAAGGCAAGAAGCTCAAAGCCGGAGATGCCCGCAGGGCACTGGCGCAGGTACTGGTCCGTATTACCGGGCAAAGCACGATCATGACCAGAGCGGATGTCCAACAGGCGCTTCAGCGGGCCAGTCGTCTGGTGTTCCGCTTCCGCTTCTACCAGCGGGACCACGATACCCAACCACCTGAAACCCGTGTGGAAGTTGGCTTTGACCCGGAAGGTGTGCGTGCGCTGGTCCGCCGTCTTTCCCTGCCCTGGTGGGGGGCGGAAAGACCGGAACTGTTATGGGTGGCGGTACTGGATCAAACCACGGCCCGCTCTCTGATCAACACGGAGATTTTCCCTCCCCTTGATGAGGGCATGCAAACCGCGAGAGAACGCGGTCTGCCGCTGACCTTGCCCCTGCTGGATCTCGATGACCAGCGAACCCTGTCACCCGTGGAGCTTTGGGGCGGGTTCACCGACAGTCTCGGCAGCGCACGCAAACGCTATGGCAGTGATGGTTGGCTGTTGTTGCGCCTGGAAAACCGGGGCCCTGTCTGGAAGGCCCGCTGGGAGCTTTCGCTACCGGACGAACGGCCACCCCTGCTGACACAGTGGGATGACATCGGCACCGATCCGGAAGCCCTGCTGGCACAGGGTGTGGACCATGCCAGTGCATGGCTGGCGCAGCGGCTGGCATTTACCCTCAGCGAGCAGACACAAGGGCTGGTGGACATTCAGGTCGAACAGCTGCATGGCCTGCCGGATTGGCTGCGACTGGAGCAATGGTTGCAGCAACAGCCCTGGAGCGAGCATGTGGAATTGCTGCGCATGCATCAGGGCAAGGCCCGGATACGGTTGCACATTACCACGGCCTGGCCCATGGTCCGGCAAGCACTGTTGCGCAGTGGCCTGCTGCAATTGGAAACCGCCGATGCAACCCCTGAAGCCGAACGCTGGATCTGGGCTGCGCCATGAACTTCACCTGGATTCCCAATGCCATTACCCTGGCACGCATCTTCAGTGCCATTCCTCTGGCCTGGCTGTTGATGACCGGGGCAGTCTGGCCAGCCCTGATACTGTTTCTGTTCGCCGGTCTTTCCGACGCACTGGATGGCTGGCTGGCCCGTCGTTTCCATTGGCAAAGCCAACTGGGTGGCTATCTTGACCCCATCGCCGACAAGGCATTGATGCTGGCTGCCTATGTACCGCTGGCGATCCAGCAATGGCTTCCTCTCTGGCTGGCAGCCCTGATCGTATTGCGTGACCTGCTGATTGTCGCCGGTGCCTTTGCCTGGCATTTCCTGCGCGGCCCACTTCAGGCTGAGCCCCTGTTACAGGGGCGTATCAACACCGTGCTGCAAATTCTGCTGGTACTTTTGGTCCTGCTGGACCAGACAGGCAGCCTGCAACTGCCGCCGGTCTTGCTCCGGAGCGGGATCGTGCTGGTGGCACTCAGTACCCTGGTCAGTGGTACCTGTTATGTCATACGCTGGTCCGGCAAACACCCGGAACAGGAGCCGCTTCCATGACGGAATCCCAAAAATGGTTCTACCTGATCTTTCTGCTGATTTCGGCTGGATTGATCTGGCTGCTTTCTCCCATCCTCACGCCCTTCGTGATCTCGGCGGTACTGGCTTATCTGGGTGATCCGCTGGCGGACTGGCTGGAAGCACGAGGTTTCAGCCGCACGCTGGCCGTGGTGACGGTCTTCAGTGTCATGACCCTGCTGTTGCTGGCCGTTCTCCTCCTGCTGATTCCTGTCCTGGAACACCAGATCAGCACACTGATTGAGCGCATGCCTGCAATCCTGGGCTGGCTGCAGACCCAGCTGGATCAACTGCTGGGCCTGTTCGGCATGAACAGTGAGGAAGAAGGGCTCAAGCTCACCGCGCTGGTGGATCTGCTGCGCCAGCATTGGCAGCAAGCGGGCGGGTTGGCCAGAGGATTACTGCAGTATTTCGGCAGATCCGGGCAGTTCATGGTTGAACTGGCCCTGAACCTGACCCTGATTCCGGTGGTGACCTTCTACCTGCTGCGCGACTGGGACATTCTGGTGGCCCGTATACATGAACTTTTGCCCCGTCACATTGAGCCAACCATACGCCGTTTGATGGCGGAATCCGATGCCGTACTGGGCGCTTTCATGCGTGGCCAGCTCAGTGTCATGGTCCTTCTAGGGCTGTTCTACACAGCCGGCTTGTGGTTGTTAGGTGTGGAGTTTGCCTTTTTGATCGGCATGGGGGCCGGGCTGATCAGCTTCATCCCCTATCTGGGCACCATTGTGGGCATTGCCGCGGCCTGTATTGCAGCCTGGTTCCAGTTCCATAGCCTGCAACAGGTTCTGCTGGTTGCCGGTGTGTTTGGTATCGGCCAGCTGTTGCAGGACATGGTATTGATTCCCCGCCTGGTGGGCCAATCCATCGGCCTTCATCCGGTGGCTGTCATTTTTGCGGTCATGGCCGGTGGCCAATTATTCGGTTTTGTCGGCATTTTGATCGCCCTGCCCGCAGCCTCGGTGGTGGTCATCGTACTGCGCCACATGCACCAGGCCTACCAGCAAAGCACGCTTTATCGTGATGACGACAGCGCCGATGCCGCCTCCTGAACAGCTGGTCCTGCCCATTCACCCGGCCCGCTATCAAACCTTTGTCAGCTTTGCCGATACGGGCAATCAGCTGGCCAGAGAAAGTGTATGGCAGTTGGCAAATGGCATCAGCCTGAGTGATCGGCTGCTGCTGACCGGCCCGGCTGCCTGCGGAAAAACCCATCTGTTGCAAGCTGCCTGCCAGCATATCCGTCAACAGGGAACCAGTGCCATCTATGCGGACCTGAACAAACAGCCGCCACTGGAAGGTCTGGAAGCCCTGGAGCTGATCGCGCTGGACAATCTGACTGCACTCGAATCACTGGCTGGCCTGCAAGAAAGCCTGTTTCATCTGCTCAATCGCTGCCAGGCACAGCCGTGCCGGATCGTGGCGGCTTCCCGTCTGCCACCGGGACAGTTGAACGGGCTGTTGCCGGATCTGCAATCCCGTCTGCTGGCTTTTCAACAGGTACGCATGCACGCAATTGATGATGCAGGCTTGCAAACAGTAACAGAACACCTCTGTCGACAGTTGCAAATGGATTGCTCCGAGGCGATGAAACGGCACTTGCAACTGCATGGCCCCAGGGATCTTCATGGCCTGTCCACCCTGCTCTTCAGACTGGCGGAATCCAGCTTGCGCCTGAAGCGTCGCCCCACGCTGCCCCTGCTGCGTGCATTGATGCAGGAAGCAGCCGAATAAGGAAACAAGGCCTTACTGACAACGAATCTGTGTGCCGCGGTCGGCACGCTCCCGTCGTACGCGTCCGGTATTGGCCAGAACCAGCGCACGCGCACGGGATGGCCCTCGAGTATCGCACAGGCTGATACGGGCATTACTGCCAGGGCTGGTACCATTGGGGAGGAATCGCAAGGTTTTTCTACCTCTGGAGGTGTGCACCTGCAGGCCGGTGTCGTCCATATGCCAAAACTGCAGCACCCGCTCGCCGGGTTGTAACTGGCGATCCCGGTTCAGGTCGAGAAACACCAGCACACCCCGATTCCACTCTACACCGGCATCACAGTGATCACCGCTGTTACTGGCACACACCACCACGGTATTTTGATGGATCACCGCCTGTTGCCTCGCATGATTCAACAGCGTGTGCAAACCATCCAACCAGGCATCCATCCGCCGGTTACGCAGAAAATCCTGCATGGTCGGCACCCCCATGGACAACAGCAATACTGCTATCAGTGTAGCCATCAGGCTTTCCAGAACCGTCATGCCATGATTCCTTTTCATGAGCCACCTCTGCTTTCCTTGTCCCGGTCAGACTAACCACTGGGTATTCAACAATCCTGCGCAACAACGACTATATTCTGTAAGAATTCCTTATGCGCGCCATCAAAAAAGCCCGGCCAAGGGCCGGGCTTTTCCTACAAGTCAATTGGCGAGAGAGGAGATTCAGTCTCCGCCTGCAGCGGCCTCCAGTGCCTTGCCGATAGCCTTGGGGCTGGACATGATGTTCATGAAGCTGTTCTTGCCCATCATCTTCAGATCCGGGCGGTGCATGGCCATGCGGAAACGCATGTGCAGAGCCACCACTTCATCACCATCCACGAGGATTTCTATAGGCAGATAGGCCGTGGTTTTCAGTGGTTCGAAGTCCACATTGCTCATCACCCAGGCATCATCCATATGCTCGTCCCCACCTTCAGGCATTTTCAGCGAGACACCGAAAATGGTCTGCTCATTGGGCAGATCCAGGCGGTAAACCTTGTGTACGCCACCCTTGCCCGCCGCCAGATTTTTCTCCAGGGCATCCACCGCCTCCTTGTGGCTGTCAAACTCGGCCAGTTCATACGGATCGTCGAAATACTCCATGCCGAAAGTGTAGTGATACTTGCGCAACTTCTTGGCTGTCATGCCCTTTTTGGAACCAAAGCTTTCTGCGGCACCAATGGCATCGGCCAGCGCCTTGGAAAGAAAGGCAAGGTCGGAATTCAGACGGTAGGCATTGGCCACATAGGCTGGATTGGGATAGGCCACCTGAATCTCGTCCCCCACCTGGGTGATGGCGATCCGCCAGGGTGCGGCAAATGCACCACGCTCGCTAGCTGTGGCCGCCTTGATCAGATCATCGCGGGTCACCACCAGCACATGTGCCTTGTCCACATGGGTGCCTTCGTACGGGGAGTATTCCCCCACCAGCTGGAAACCAGCACCAGTCAGCTTGTTCTTGACTTCTTCCACCTTGGCATCGAAGTCTCCACCCGTGGTCTTTTCTGCCAATACAAAGGGCTTGAGACGCTCTGCAGCCTGTACGTTCGCAGACCAGGATACCAGCATCAGCACAGTCAACAGGACAGTTCCCAACGTGTTTTTCAGGTTTTTCATATTCCCCCCGGATATCGTGGTTGAGCAATATTGTCGTTCTGGATCAGGGGAAGCATAGGGAGGCCTGCCGGCTTTGCCTATACCACCATACGGGAAGAAATCAGGGAGCGCTAATACAGAAAATACGCATAAAAAAACCCCGGCCATGGGCCGGGGTTTCCTGTTTCACGCAGCAGTATGCTTAGAAATCGTAACGAATACCGATCTGCGCACCCCAGCGGGACTGGCCCGCGCGGTCACTGCGGCTGAACGGCTGGGTACGGCCATTCCAGTCATAGATGTAACGACCGGTGGCTTCGTCCACGCCTTCAAAGTTGGCGACAGCAAAGGTCTGGAAGCTGGCCTGCTCGATATGCCCCCAATCGCTGTTGATCAGGTTGAGCACATTGGTCAGGTTCAGATAGACCACGCCCTTGCCGGGGCCGAAGAACGGAATCTCCTGCGTGACCTTCATGTCCAGTTGCGTCACCCACGGGGAGCGGTCGCTGTTACGCGGCACCACCTGCCCCATGTACTCCCGCAGGCCGGGGGTATTGTTGACGAAGTCGAAGAAGGCGGCTTCTTCGGACGGATCGGTGAAGATCACATCACCCGGACCGGAAGGCACATAGAACAGATCGTTACTGGAACGACGGTCCCCATTGGCATCATTGCCAAAGATATAGCTGAAGGGACGACCGGAGCGGTTCTCGTAGAACAGCGTCACCGTGGTGGCGTGACCTTCAAAGAAGTACTTCTTCCAGGTGGCCGTGGCGATGATCCGGTCACGAATCTCGTAATCGGATGCGGCCAGCTGCGGCTCGTTGGGGTTGACATTGGGCAGATAGCCCCAGTTGGAGATGGCACGGGAGGAACCGCCGTCATTCACCTCACGGGTATCCATGCCAGTGTAACCCACCATCCAGGACAAGCCTTCGTTACCGTCCATGGCCTTCTTCAAGGAGAGTGTCCAGGAAGTGGTTGCACCCTGTGTCGTGTTCTCCAGCAGCACTACATCATTGAAGTCACGATTGTTGTTGCAACGCTGGGAACGGCTGTTGTTGGGATCACACCAATAGGACAGTCGGCCATCCGGCATGGTACCGGTGGGATCACCTAGGTTCAGGTGACGGTACTTGATGCCATATTTGGTTTCAGTGTGCAGTACTTCCGCACTGGCGACGATACCATCCCAGGGCAGTTCGTGGTCAATGGCCAGATTGGACTTCCACACGGAGGGCTGGTTGAAGTCCGGATCCACCACATCCACATCCATGCGCGCGGCTCCACCGGGACGCGGCAGGTTGTCGGGATCAGCCGTAATGGGCACCAGCGAACCGGAGTAATCTGAATAGGTCGTCACATTGCCACCGGGGTTGGTGAACGGATTGGACAGCCAGACACCCGCCGTGGAACCCATGAACAGACCAAAGCCACCACGGATCTGCGTGGGGCGGTCCAGACCCAGATCGTAGTTGAAGCCCACGCGTGGCTGCAGTACACCGTTTCCATCCACAGTGGTGTTGTTCGGGAAACCGTAGAACTGCTCGAAAGCCGGGTTGTACAGCGGCTTGTCACCAGTGGTGGGCAGGTCGTAACGCAGGCCGGCCACCACGGTCAGCTGGTAGTTCACATCCCAGGTATCCTGCAGGAACAAACCCCAGTTGGCCAGTGCCCAGTCGGCGGTGGGCAGCGGATCATTCGGGTCGGTACCGATGCGGTAGGAGTAGGAACGGTAGTTACCATTGGCGAAGTCATCAATGGAACGGAAGCGGTAGTAGCCCAGGCTGTCAAAAACAAACAGGTTGTTGATGTCATTGAGCTTGTAATCAAAACCGCCACGCAGGGTATGTGCACCCTTGCGCAAGTCAGCCGCAAAGAACACGGTAGTGGTATCCACCTGCAGGTCATTGGCCTGACGGAAGCGCTCGGTTCCGAAGTGAACCTCACCGGTCACGCTTTCACCGGCACCGGAAGTGCCTGGCACACCATCCACGCGGAAATAGGGCATGCGGGCATTGTTGTCCGGGTACTTGTGGAAACTCATCTGGGCAATATTCAGTTCGGTGGACAGGTTGGGCGTCCAGTCTGAATAGAGTTGCAATGCATAGTTTTCGGTATCGAAGGTATTGGTGTACCAGTGAGAACTCAGGGAAACATCATAATTGCCCCGGTTTCTGATATTGATTTCCTTGCCCAGCGTACTGTTGTAACGGGCAGTCAAACGATGGTTGGCATTGATGTTCCAGTCCACTTTAACCAGCGTTTTCTTGTCGCTGTTTTTCAGCTCACTGGCGTTGAAATCACCGATGTTGGCAGCTCCGTAGCCTGCGGCAATGTCACGAATCTGCTGCAGCGCGGCAGCATCCGGTGTAAAGGCCGGGTCCAGCGCATTGGTGTTTTCAAATTCTTCGTAGTTGAGGAAGAAGAACAGCTTGTTCTGAATAATGGGACCACCAAAGGTCACACCACGGGTCCACTCCTCGAAGGTATCAAAGGCATTGCCGTCTTCATCGTCACCCACCATGGAATTGTCACGGTAGACATAGTACAGGCTGCCATGGAACTCGTTGGTACCGCTCTTGGTCACGGCATTGAGATCACCGCCCACAAAGTTGGACTTGGACACATCGTAGGGAGAAATACCGATATTCAACTGGTCGATGGTCTCCAGCGAGAAGGGCTGACCACGTGCCATGGAAGGCAGGCCGCCACCTTCAAGGCCGAACTCGTCATTGGTGGGCACACCGTCAATGGCAATATTGTTGTAACGGTTGTTCTGCCCTGCCACGGAAATGGTGTTCTCTTCCTTGTCCAGTACGGTAATGCGCGGGTCCATGCGAGCAAAATCGGCCAGACCACGGGAAATGGACGGCGAGGCATCAATCTGGTCACGCGTAATGGTGGTGCCCGCACCCATGTTGGAAGGATCGAAGATGCCGGATGAAGCCATGCCCACCACTTCCACCTTGTCCAGGTCGGCGGTATCGGGGGTCAGCACCACATCCAGGTTCTTGTCCTTGCCCAGTTCCAGATAGAGGTCAGTGGCGGATTCGCTTTTGAATCCATCCTTGCTGACCATCACCTTGTAGGGGCCACCCACACGCAAACCCTTGGCCAGAAAATGGCCGGTCGCGTTACTGGTCACGGATTTCGTGGTACCGGAAGGTGTGTGCACAATGGAGATGGTTGCGCCATCCAGCGCAGCGCCATTGGCATCACGAACGGTTCCACTGACGGAGGAGGAAGTGGTTTGTGCCATGGCGCCAGATGCCATGAACCCTACCACAACCAGAGAGGCGAGCATGCCTTTCAGTTTATTCCACATCATGTTTACCCTTGATTTTATTGACAAAATTACAATGCTATCCAGCCATGCGCCCATACGCGAGCGAATGGTGGAGCGCATTGTAGTGCGTAATTATGACAGTTTTACTAGCGTGAGTTAACAAAAAATTGAGCTATGGGCAGATCATTGCTGACGAAATTTTTCTACCCGAATCAGGTTGGTCGTACCTTTCACACCAAAAGGCACGCCGGCAGTAATGACATAGCGATCACCGTCACGGGCAAAATGCGAGGTGGCCAGGCAGTCGTTGGCCCGTTCCACCATATCGGCCGAATCGGTGATTTCATCGGAAAGGAAGGGAGCCACACCCCAGACCAGGCTCAGTTGCCGGTAGGAAATCTCACTGGTGGTAATGGCCAGTACCGGCGTTTCGTTGCGGAAACGGGAAACCCGATAGGCGGTGGCACCTGAGGCGCTGAAACAGACGATGACCTGCACGTCCAGTTCCTCGGCCACCTGGCAGGCGGCATGGGAAACCGAATCGGCCACCGTGCCGGCCATTTCCAAGGTCAGGCTGTTTTGCAAGCGGCGGTATTCGGTGTCGGTTTCCACCGTGCGGGCAATGCTGTCCATCATCCGCACCGCTTCGATGGGGTATTCTCCCACGGCGGTCTCCGCCGAAAGCATGACCGCGTCGGTACCATCGTAGATGGCATTGGCCACATCCGAGGCCTCGGCGCGGGTGGGCGCGGGTGCGTGGATCATGGATTCCAGCATCTGGGTGGCGGTCACCACCGGCTTGCCGGCATTGCGGCACTGGCGTATCAGGCTTTTCTGAACCGCCGGCACCAGTTCCGGTGAAAGCTCCACACCCAGATCGCCCCGTGCCACCATGATGCCATCCACTTCCGCCAGGATGTCCTGGAAGTTTTCCACCGCGCTGGGCTTTTCGATCTTGGCCATCAGACGGGCCGTGGAACCGGCCTCGTTCAGCAGGCGACGGGCTTCGCGCACATCCTCGGCGGAGCGGACAAAACTGATGGCCACCCAGTCCACGCCCAGTTCAGCCCCCAGCTTCAGGTCGGCGATATCCTTTTCCGTCAGGGCCGGCAGGCTCAGGTTGGAGCCGGGGATATTCAGGCCCTTGTTGTTGGACAACACCCCACCCAGGGTGACTTCGGTCTCCACCCTGCCCCGGGATACGGAGACGACCTTCAGGCGCAGACGGCCATCATCCAGCAGCAGGTCGTCTCCAGGGCGTACATCCTGGCACAGGCCTGTGTAGGTCACGCCCACCCGCTGCTGGTCGCCAGGGCTGTCATCGTCACAGGTAATGGTGAAGGTGGCACCGCGCTCCAGCAGTATCTCACCCTCCTTGAAGGTGGTCACGCGGATTTTCGGCCCCTGCAAATCCTGCAGGATACCCACGGACTGGTTCATCTCTGCAGCGGCATCACGCACGGTTTGCAGATTCTGGCGATGAAAGTCGGCACTGCCGTGGGAGAAGTTCATCCGAAAAACATTGACCCCCGCCTGGATCAGCGCCCGTACCCGTTCCGGCGAACTGGAGGCCGGGCCCATGGTAGCCACAATCTTGGTACGACGAAAATCTCTGCGTGCGTGATGGTTCATTCGCTTGGCGGGTCCTTGGCAATCGGTTGGCTGCGATGGTATGCGCCACATGCGCAAATGACCATTCCACCGAGGTGATAGCCCCGGCTGCCATCACGGCCTAGGGCAGGACGGTTTCCCTGGCTTCCGAGGATTGCAGCCAATCATCCACTGCCTGACAAAGCCGCTCATTGGCCAGCGGCAAGCGGAACCAGCCGGCCTCGCCCAGCCAATCCGCCGGCAGGGCCAGGTTTTCGTTCGAACAACGCTGAATGACCGATTGCAGTGCCACGGGCTGCGCCACCTGCAACAACAGGAAGGGAGCCTGATGCAACCGCACCTGCAGAACCCGGGGGTTCCCCGCCCAGCGTTCGCACAAGGCCCGCCCCCGTTGCATCAGGGCCTGGCGGCTGCTGGCGGCCGAACGCAGATTCTCGTGGGTAAACACATCCAGCGCCGCCCGCTGCAGGGCCCTTGAAGCTTGCTGCTCCGGCCAAATGCCCTGCAATGCCGCAATCCACGCTTCGGGAGCCTGCAGGGCGGCCAGTTGCAGGCCCGGCAACCCCCATCCACTGTCAAACTCGCGCAACAGCATCAGGTTGTCCTGCCGGTCCATGCAGGCTTGCCAGCGGCCCTGGTTGCCGGGGTCTTCCAGTGAAAGGTCCACGACTACCAGACTGAAGGCACGCAGGTGCTCGCAAAGCGCGGAAACCGCTTCCACCGTCCAGGCATGCCCCGTCAGGGGAGATGGGGATTGCAGCCAGACCACGGCCGTCTTGCCCTGCCAATGCTCCAGCAGCTGATCCACATCCGCCGCCTGCAGGCTGGGTGGCGCCACATCCACCGGTATGCCCAGCCCCTGCAGGCGTTGTATGTGGAAGGGTGCTTCCGGCTGGGCCAGCAACAGGCGTGCTTCCGGGTGCATCAGTTCCATCAGCTGCTGCCGTAGCCGGCTGGCCCGCTGCCCCAGCCAGTACTGCCTGGGATCACCACCCAGCACGGAAGCCAGGCGGCTGCGCAGCGCCACCGCCCAATCGCTCACGGGTTGGTGAAGCGCATCGAAATCCTCCTCCCAGTGCGGGCCGTCATGCAGGCTCGCGGGCGGGCCGTCCTGCTCCAGCAGTGCCTGCCAGGCAGTACGCAGCCAATGATTCCGCAGGGTTTCCGACATACACACGCCTTTTGTGAAGCCTTCCTCAATAAACAGACCGCAAGGATGGCGCCGGTATTGCAGCCATCAGGCCGGTTGATACGGGTCCGGTATGCCCAGCCGCTTCAGCGCCTGTACTTCCAGTGCCTCCATGGCCTGCGCTTCATCTTCCTGAACATGGTCATGACCCAGCAGGTGCAATACACCATGAATGGTCAGATGTGCCCAGTGGTGCGGCAGCGGCTTGCCCTGTTCGCGCGCTTCCCGCTCCACCACCGGCACGCAGAGCACCAGATCACCCAGCAGGGGCAAATCCACGCCTGCCGGCAATTCGGCGGGGAAAGACAGCACATTGGTGGGATAGTCCTTGTGCCGGTATTGCGCATTCAGCGCCTGGCCTTCTTCCGCACCCACCAGCCGGATGCTCAGGTTCCACACACCGGGCGGCAGCACGGTTTCCGCCCAGCGGGCAAAGTCGTCTTCCGTGGGCAGGCCATCAGCTTCCAACCCCATGCTGAGGTCCAGCTCAAGCCGGGTCGTCATGCCGCTCGTAGGCCTCGATGATGGACTGCACCAGCCGGTGGCGCACCACATCCCGGGCATGGAAATAGGTGAAACTGACCCCTTCCACCCCCTGCAGCACCTGCATGGCGTGTTTCAGGCCGGAAGCGGTGTTGCGCGGCAGGTCCACCTGGGTGATATCGCCGGTGACCACGGCGGTGGAGCCGAAGCCGATGCGGGTGAGGAACATTTTCATTTGTTCCACGGTGGTGTTCTGCGCCTCGTCGAGAATGATGAAGGCATCGTTCAGGGTGCGGCCACGCATGAAAGCCAGCGGCGCCACCTCGATCACATTGCGGTCGATGAGCCGGCCCACGCGGTCGAAGCCCAGCATTTCATAAAGCGCATCGTACAGCGGGCGCAGGTAGGGATCGACTTTCTGCACCAGATCACCGGGCAAAAAGCCCAGCCGCTCGCCGGCTTCCACCGCCGGGCGCACCAGTATCAGCCGCTGCACCCGGTCGGTCTGCAGGGCTTCCACCGCGCAGGCCACCGCCAGCCAGGTCTTGCCGGTACCGGCCGGGCCGATGCCGAAATTCACGTCATGACGCTGGATATTTTCCAGGTAGCGGTTCTGGTTGTCGCCCCGGCCACGGATGGTGCCCCGGCGGGTACGGATGGCAATGCCCCGGCTTTCATTGCTGACGGTGGATTGTTCCGCGCCCTTCTCCCGCAGGCTGAGGTGTACCTGGTCCGGGCCCACCACGATCTGGTCAGTCTGCTCGTACAAATCCCGCAGTATGCCCATGGCCAGCTTCACCGGCTTTTCCTGCCCACGCACCTGAAAGATGCCGCCCCGGCCGAAAATCTCCACGCCCAGGCCGTCCTCGATCTGCTTGAGATGCTGGTCGAACTGGCCGCAAAGGTTGGCCAGGCGTTCATTGTCCACCGGCTCCAGCACCAGTTGCCGCTTGCACTCGGCCATCAGGCGGCATCTCCTTCCCGCAGGGCCAGGCGGCCTCGCAGGGAGTGGGCCAGGGCGCCGGT
>JALWTZ010000243.1 GCA_026993285.1 Lysobacterales bacterium
TGGCCCGGCGGGAAGCGGAACTGCTGGACTACGCCAACCGCACCGTGGCCAGCCTGCCGGGTTTCCGCACCATCGGCAGCGCGCCGCACAAGGCCGCCGTGCTGTCTTTTGTGCTGGAGGACATCCACCCCCATGATGTGGGCACCATTCTGGACCACTTTGGTATCGCCATCCGCACCGGCCACCACTGCACCATGCCCATCCTCAAGCACTTTGGCGTGCCGGGCACGGCGCGGGCCTCCTTTGCCTGCTACAACACCGAGGCGGAAATCGACCGCCTGGCCGAGGGGCTGGAACGGGCGCGGGAGATGTTCCTCTGACTTCGGTCATGACAGTCACCCTGGCCCGTGCGAAAATGCCCGTTTCGCAAGATCATCAGGAAAACCCATGAAAATCTGGTTGCTGGTATTTTTGCCCTGGTGGGCCTGGGCGCAGCCTGCCGATGAGCTGGACGCCAAACTGCTACAGCACTACCAACAGTTACAACAGGATGAAACGGCGCGGGAAGCCGCCATTCGCAAGGGGCGGGAGCGGGCCGTATTGTGTGCCTATTGTCATGGCAAAGACGGCAATGGCGGAAAGGGCGATATTCCCATACTGGCCGGGCAGAACCCCCTGTATCTGGTGCACCAGCTGGAACGCTTCGCCAGTGGTCAGCGCAAGCGCTTCGTCATGGAAAAACTGGCCCAGAATCTGGATCATGAGGAAAAGATCCATCTTTCCCTCTACTACGCCAGCATTGCCCAGAAGCCGGCAGCTTTCGATGCGGAAAAGGCCCGCGCCGGTCAAGCCCTGTTTGCCAGCCACTGTACGGTTTGTCATGGCGAGCGGGGCATGGGTCAGAAAGGTTTTGCCCGTATTGCCGGGCAAAAGCCCGAGTATGTGAAAAACACCCTGCTGAACTTCCGCAAGGACGGTGAAAAGCGCTTCAGCCCGGAAATGCAGGCCATCACCAAGACCCTGAGCGAACAGGAACTGGAGCAGATCGCCCATTACGTGGCCAGCCTGGGGCAGCCATGAGCGCGCTGAAAAAGCTCTACCAGCAGGCCATTCTCAAGCACAACCGTGAACCGGAAAACTTCGGTGCCCTGCAGGCACCCACCCACCAGGCCCGTGGCCTGAACGCCCTCTGTGGCGACGATTTGACCGTGCAGCTGAAGCTGGAGAACGAGCGTATTGCCGACATCGCCTTTCAGGGCGATGCCTGCGCCATCAGCATGGCTTCCGCCTCGTTGATGACCAGCCTGATGCGCGGCAAGCACAGGGACGAAGCCCTGCGGGCCTTTGCCGCCTTCGAGCAGCTGATGGCCGGGGAGATCGAGGAAAGTCCGCTGTTGGGCGAAGCCAATGTACTGGCCGGTGTACGGGCCTTTCCCGCCCGGATCAAATCCGCCCGCCTGCCCTGGCACGCCCTGCGCGCGGCCCTGCAGGGCGAGGCCCAGGTCAGCACCGAAACATGAGTGCTCTGGCACGCGATACCCACTGGCGCTGGGTGGACAGCCAGGAAGAACTGGCCGCGCTGCTGCGGGCACTGGAAGCGGCGGATGTGGTGGCGCTGGATACGGAATTCATGCGCGAGCGCACCTACCGGCCGCAACTGGCGTTGCTGCAGTGCCAGACCGGCGAACAGACCTGGCTGGTGGATACGACCGTGGCACTGGATTTTTCCCCGTTGCAGGCCTGGCTCGAGGGGCCCGCGCTCAAGGTATTGCACAGTTGCCGCGAGGACCTGGAGGTGCTGGCCCAGGCATTGGCACCCATGGCCTGGCCGGTCTGGGACACGCAACTGGCGGAGGCCTTTCTCGGTGGTCCCCTGCAACTGAGCTACCAGAAAATAGTGGAGCAATACACCGGCATCACCCTGGCCAAGGGCGAGACCCGTTCCAACTGGCTGCAACGACCACTGAGCGAGGCCCAGTGCCGCTATGCCGCCGAAGATGTCATCTGGCTGCCGCAAATCCAGCGGCAACAGGCGGAGAAACTGCGTCAGCTACAACGACTGGGCTGGTTCGAGCAGGACATGTGCGCACTGCTTGCGGAAGCCAGCCAACCTGCCGATACAACCCGCCTGCATCTGGCCTTTCGTTCAGCATCCGAGCTGGATACCGCCAGCCTGCGCCGCTTGCGCGATCTGCTGCACTGGCGGGAACAGATGGCCGTTAAGCGTGATCTGCCACGCAGTTTTATCCTGAAAAATGACGTGCTTTTCAATCTGGCCTGCAAGCCACCGGCCAATCGACAGGCACTGCAGGCTTTGCAACTCCATCCGGCCTTTTTGCGCCATCATGGCGATGACCTGCTGGATGTGGTTCATGGCCAGAGTCCCTATGCACTGGCAGATGAACCGGCTACCCCGCTGGTTCCGTTCAACCGGCCGGAAGACAAAAAAGCCTTGCAACAGTTGCGGGAACAGCTGCGGAACATTGCCCAGGGGCTGCAACTGGAAATGGCCCTGCTGGGCACCCGCAAGGATATGGAACGTTATCTACGCTGGCAGCGCGGGGAAGTGGAGCATCCTGGCCGGCTGGGGCAGGGATGGCGTCAGGATCTGTTGAAAGGGGTGTCAACAGCGGGTATTTGACCCGTCAGGCCGAAGCCATGTGCAGGGTACCACCCTTGAGCTTGGCCGTGTACATGTGCCGGTCGACCAGCTGAACCAGCTCCGGCAGGCTGTTGGAATGGTCGGGGTAGATCGCACAACCGGCACTGGCACTGATTTTCAAGGCATGCCCATGCACTTTCATGGGTTGTTCGATGCGTTCCAGCAGCTCTTCCGCCACCAGTCTGACCCGTTCGAAGCGTGGCTTGTGACCGGACAGGTCGAGAAAGACCAGAAATTCGTCACCACCCATGCGAATGGCCAGATCTTCATTACGCAAGCGTTGTTGTATGCGCTGGGCGACTATTTTCAGTACTTCATCTCCGACGGCATGGCCATGGGTATCGTTGACGGGCTTGAACTGGTCCAGATCCAGGTAGATCAGGCCGATGCTGGACCAATGGTGGATGGGGCCAGCTTCCAGGTCACAGAGCAGGTGAAAATAGCGTCGGTTATACAGGCCGGTCAAGCTGTCTGTATTGGAATGGGTTTCCAGCTCCTCGAAGGATTGCTGGACCGGAGTGAAATCCTGAATGGTGGCCACGCCAAAGACCGTCTGCTCGATTTCCACGGTGGAAATGGTGATCCTGGCGTGAAAATCCCGACCATCTGCCGTTCGGCAGAGCATGCTGCCCCGCGTCATCATGGGCTTGGGTGAGGATTTTTTGTCGATAAAGTTTTGGACCAGTCTTTCATGCTGGTCACCCGGCATGGATTGTGCCATCAGATCCGGCAGTTTCCTGTCAACCAGCCCCCCTTCTTCATAGCCAAAAAGCCGGTGTGCCGAACGGTTGGCGAAAACGATTCTGGAATCCCGATCAACCATGACAATGGCATCACCCAAGCTGTCGAGAAATTGGCTGATAGGAGCGAATGGGTTCATCCAGATACGCTTTGTGAATAAAAAATATCACATTATCATGGACTTATGAGAATGTCTATTTTTTGTACATTTTGTTGGATAAGTCGCCATGGCGCTTGCGGGCAGCCATTTCATCCATCTGTTTCTGTGCCTGTTTTTCCCGGGTGCGGTTTTCGCCATGCGCCATGCGACCCTGTGCCTTCTCCAGTGCCTTGAAGCGCTGATGCATTTCCAGGAAAGCCTGGCGTTTCTGTTCACAGCGTGCATCGGCGGCCTGCAGGGCCTGTTCCTGTTGCTCGATAGCCTGCTGCAGCTTGTAGACAAATTCCTGAAAGCCACCCAACTGGGCCATGGATGTGGCCGGGCCGGGGCGGTTGTGGTGCAGTCGGTATTCTTCGAAATGCATGCGCAGCAGGCCCAGGGTGGCATCCAGCCGGTTTCTTTCCTGCCGGGCCTCATTCAGGGCATGAGCCGCCTGCTCCCGCTTGTGGGAAGCAATGCGAATCAGGCTTTTCATTCGCTGGCTGCGTGTACTCATGGGCCCGTGCCGGCAAACAGTTGCTGTAATTGTTGTACGCTTTCCTGCCAGCTGCAAGCCTGATGCATGGGCTGGCGCAGATAGTCGAGCAGGGCCGGGCGCATGCGGATGGCTTCATCCACTTGCGGGTCGGAACCCGGCTGATAAGCACCCACGGTGATCAGGTCGGCATTGGCCTGATAGACCGACGACAGGCGGCGGAACTGGCGGGCGGCCTGCTTGTGGGTATCGTCGGTGATGACTTCCATCAAGCGGCTGATGGAGGCATCCACATCCACTGCCGGGTAGACGCCCTGTTCGGCCAGGCTGCGGGAGAGCACCACATGGCCGTCGAGGATGGCGCGGGCCGCGTCCACAATGGGGTCTTGCTGGTCGTCACCTTCGGCCAGTACCGTGTAGATACCGGTGATGGAACCACCATTATCCAGTGTGCCGGCCCGTTCCACCAGCCTGGGCAGCTGGGCGAAAACCGAGGGTGTGTAGCCGCGGGTGGCTGGGGGTTCGCCAATGGCCAGGGAGATTTCCCGCTGGGCCTGGGCAAAGCGGGTGAGGGAATCCAGCAACAGCAATACCTGCTTGCCCTGGTCGCGGAAATATTCGGCCACGGTGGTGGCCATCAAGGCACCGTGCAGGCGCATCAGTGGCGGCAGGTCGGCGGGGGCGGCCACCACTACCGCCTTTTTCATCCCGGCCTCACCCAGGTTTTCGCGGATGAATTCCTGTACCTCCCGACCCCGTTCACCCACCAGCCCCACCACGACCACATCCGCGGCGGTGAAGCGGGCGATCATGCCCATGAGCACGCTCTTGCCCACGCCGGAGCCGGCCATCAGGCCGATACGTTGACCCTGCCCCACGCTGAGCAGGCCATTGAGCGCACGGATGCCGGTATCCAGTGGCTGGCGGATGGGCGGGCGGGTCAGCGGGTTGATTTCCTGACCGTTGAGGGGCATCCAGCGATCCACTTCCAAGGCGGGGCCGCCGTCCATGGGTTGACCGGCCGCGTTGATGACCCGGCCCAGCATGGCCTGACCCACCCCCACGCGGTACAAGCCGGACTGGGGCAGTACCCGTGCACCGGGCGTGATCCCTTCCACCGCGCCCACCGGCATCAGGTAGAGCCGGTTTTCGGCAAAACCCACCACTTCGGCTTCCACGCAGTGGTCACCGGATTCCACCAGACAGCGCCCGCCCACGGGCAACTCGCAGCCGGCGACTTCCAGGGTCAGCCCGACCATGCGTACCACCTTGCCGCTGGCCAGCAGTTGCGGTGGGTGTTCCGGGCGGTTTTCCCATTGCTTGAGTCGCTGGCGTATCTCCGGGTTACGCGGGCTGATCATGGGGGTCTTCCGGCTCATCCAGTGCGGTACGACGGTCACCCAGGAAGGCGGTGATGAGCTGATCCAGCCGCTTGTCCAGGCGGGCATCGACCTGGGCATCCTCGGCTTTGATCAGGCAGTCGCCGCGTTTCAGGCCGGGTTCGGACTGGATGACCCAGCGATCTCCCC
>JALWTZ010000244.1 GCA_026993285.1 Lysobacterales bacterium
AAGCACGCCATTTCCACCGTGGTGCCGGCGCGCAATGTCAAGATTTTCGATTCGGAGCCGGATGAGCACACATCCTGAAGCACAGGGCGGCCCGGCCCTGAGGCTGCCCATGCATGTTTGAACGCCAGCAGCGGGGTGATCAGGCCATCCTGGTTCACCCCGAGCGGCGCGACACGCCGGAAGACGCCCTGCAGGAGTTTGTTGAACTGGTGGAATCCGCCGGCGTCACCGTGCTCGATGTCATCGTCAGCAAGCGCCAGCAGCCCGATCCCCGTTACTACATCGGCAGTGGCAAGGCAGAAGAAACCGCCGATGCCGTCGCCCGCCACGGCGCGGATCTGGTGCTGGTCAACCACCATCTCAGCCCGGTACAGGAGCGTAACCTGGAGCAGAAGGTTCAGGCGCGGGTGCTGGATCGCACCACCCTGATTCTGGACATCTTCGCCCAGCGCGCCCGCTCCCATGAAGGCAAGCTGCAGGTGGAACTGGCCCAGTTGCGCCACCTGGCCACCCGCCTGGTGCGCGGCTGGACCCACCTGGAACGGCAAAAGGGCGGCATCGGCCTGCGTGGCCCCGGTGAAACCCAGCTGGAAACCGACCGCCGCCTGTTGGCCGAACGGGTGAAATACCTGCAGAAGCGGCTGGAAAAGGTGGGCCGCCAGCGGGCCCAGAGCCGGCGCAGCCGCCAGCGTTCCGATACCTTTCAGGTTTCGCTGGTGGGCTACACCAACGCGGGCAAATCCACCCTGTTCAACACCCTCACCGGTGCCGGCGTGCTGGCCGAAGACCGCCTGTTCGCCACCCTGGACCCCACCGCCCGCCGCATCGAACTGGAATCCGGCCTGGAAGCCGTGCTGCTGGACACCGTGGGCTTTGTGCGCGACCTGCCGCATGAACTGGTCGCCGCCTTCAAGGCCACCCTGCAGGAAAGCCGCGAAGCCGATCTGCTCCTGCATGTCATCGATAGCGCCGACAGCCAGCGGCAGGAAAAGGAACGGCAGGTGGAGCGGGTGCTGGAAGAAATCGACGCCGACCGTGTGCCGCAAATTCGCGTCTACAACAAGATTGACCTGAGCGACCGGCCAGTGGAAACCCAGCGGGACGCGCAGGGCGTGATTCACACCGTGGCCGTCAGCGCCGTTACCGGCGAAGGCATGGATGAACTGCTGCAAGCCATCGGCCAGCGCCTGCAACCGGACCGCGTCCGGCGGGAACTCTGCCTGCAACCGGGTGAAGGCGCCCTGCGCGCGCGGCTCTATCAACTGGATGTAATCCAGCAGGAAGACATCCTGGAAGATGGCCAGTACCGCTTGCAGGTGGAAATGGACCGCCGCAACTGGAACCGCCTGGCCCACGAATGGCCGCAGATGGAAAAAGTGGAAGAACCACTGGAAGACTGGCAACGGTAGCCCCTGCCAGCCAAACCTGTCCGGCTACCTGCCACCCATCAGCCTGCTGCCGGCTGTGAACAACCTGGTGGGTTTACACAGCTAGCGGAGACAGGCCGAAAGGCGGGCAGCCCGGCCCGGTACTCGCCGCTATTATGGCAGCGGAATTTCCAGCCGCTTGCCCGGTTGCAGGGGCTGGCCGGCGGGGTCGATGACTTCGAAGCGGGCCGGGTGGCGTTTGCCGGGGTCTTCCTGGTCTGGCCAGGGGCTGATGCCCAGCAGTTTCAGCTTCACGCCCTTGCGGCTGGTGTAGGTTTTTCCCGTTTTCAGTTGCTTGCGCTGTTCCTGGTCCACCATGGCGTTGACTTGCCAGGGGCGAGTGCAGGTCAGTTCCAGCAAGGGCTGGATGTGCATGCTGTTGGCCACGGCCTGCCCGGCTTGTGCCTGGATATCGGTAATGACCCCTTCGCAGGGGGCGGTGAGCCGGCTGTATTCCAGTTCCAGTTTTCTCAGCTGGTATTCGGCCTCGGCTTCCTGCAGGCGGGCGCGGGCGCTTTCCCGTTCGATTTCGGCCAGCAGCAGGTCACGGCGGGCGATGGACATGCGCTCGAACAGTTCCTGCTGCCGCTGGTATTCCCGCTCCGCTTCTTCGTCGGCCAGTTTCAGCCGCTTGAGCCGGGCTTTTGCCTGTTGCAGGCGGATTTCGAAGGGGCGCGGGTCCAGGTTGAGCAGCCGGTCGCCGGGTTGCACCGCCTGCCAGGGGCGGGCCTCGACCTGCTGGATGATGCCGCTGGTGGACAGGCCCAGTTGCATTCGCGCGCCCGGCGCGACCTTGCCGAAAACCGGTTCGGCGGCCTGGCTGGCGAATGTGAGCAGGAGCAGGGCGAGGGGTAGAATTGCCGGTTTATTCATTTGCATGGGGTTTGTGCTCTTTCCAGGGTTTCCAGCGGTTTTGACCGGTCAGTTGCGCCAGTTCCAGCCAGGCCAGGGCCAGCCGGTAGCGGGTGCGGGCGCTGTCCAATTGTACCTGTGACTGTTGCACCATGGCATTGCCCAGGTCGGCCTTGACCTCCATTTCGTAGAGGGCACGTTTCTTGTCCAGGTTGAGTTCCTGAAAGTCCCGCCGTGCCCGGTTGCGTTCCATTTCCACTTGCAGGCGCTGGATGCGTTGCAGGGTTTCCAGCAACCGGCCGCGCCATTCCAGCGCAAGGCGCCTGGTTTGGGCGTCGATCTGTTCGGCCTGGGCTTCCAGCAAGGCGGCGCGGCTGCGGGCCTGGCCGCCGTCGCTCAGGGGCCAGTCGAATACCAGGCTGGCACTGCCGGGAGAACGGGTGACAAAGGGCTGGCGGTATTCGGTGTAGGCCGCTTCCAGGCGCAGACTGGGGCGGGTTGCCCGCCGGGCGGCCTCGGCTTCGGCCTGCAGGGCCCGGGCCTGTTGCCGCAATGCGCGCAGCGGGGCGTAGTGGGCCTGCCGGGGCAGCAGGGTGTCGAACTCGGGCAGGGGGTGGTCCAGTACCAGCGTGGGCATTTCGACTTCCGCCGGTGGTTCGGCGTTCGGGCCCAGCAAAAGGGCCAGCCGTTCGCGGCTCAGCCGCTGGGCCTGTTCGGCCTGGCGCACGGCCAGGCGGCTGTCCTGGTAGCTGGCGTAGCGTTCGGCCACTTCCAGTTCGGAGACCTGTTCCAGCTCCAGCCGTTCACGGGCGCGGTCGTAGCGGATGTAGGCGATGGACATGGCCTCGTTGGCGGTGTTGAAGGCCAGATCGGCCAGCAGGACATCGAAAAAGGCGGCGGCGGTTTCCTGTTCCAGTTGTTGCCGCAGGTCTTCCGCTTCGGCCTCGGCGGCGGCGCTCAGGGCCTGGCCGCTTTGTTGCAGGCGGGGCTTACGGCCAAAGTCGTACAGGGTTTTTTCCAGCAGCAGTTGGGCGCGGGAGTCGTCGGCACTGGTGTAGAAACTGCCTTCCGGCACATCAATCCAGCGGGCTTCTGCCCGCAGGCGCAGGCTGAGGCCATATTCCACCAGCAGTTGTTGCCCGCGGGCCTGTGCTTCCCGTAGCCGGGCCTGGGCCTGGGCGGCGTTGGGGTGGTGTTGCGCGGCCTGTTGCAGGGCCTGTTGCAGGGTAAGGGGTTCGGCCCAGGCTGTGGGCAGTAGCAGGCAGAGTAGCCAGGGCAGGCGCTGGATCATGGTTGTTCGGCTTTCCTCCGCGCCCGCTTGTAGCGGCTGAAGGATTGCTTTTTGTAGGCGCCTTCGGCCACATATTCACCCAGCCAGAGAAATTCCTTCCAGTCGGCGGTGGCGCCGGTATAGCGGGCCACCGGCTGGCCGTTCAGGTCGAAGAACAGCAGCACCGGCGTGGCGCGCACGCCGAACTGGCGGTAGGCAAAATCCTTCTGTTTCATGGTGTTGCCCTGAAAATCGACAATTTCGATATCGCCTTCCACATCCACGCTGAAGCTGAGAAAGCGTTCCCGGAACCAGTCCTGCACGTCACTGCGGTTGAGCACAGTGTTTTTCATCCGGTGGCAAAAGGGGCATTCGTCCATTTCGAAAAAAAGGAAGATGCCTTTTTTGCCTTCGTCCCGCGCGGTTTGCAGCTCTTCCTGGAAGTCGCCGAAGGTGTCATTGAAGAAATAGCCGTAGGGGTCGCGCTTCTGCACGCTCTCCGCGGCGGCTGCCTGCAGCATGGGCTGCAGGCCGAGCAGGAGGATCAGCAGGAAAAGGGCCGGGCGGTTCATGCTATTTCTGGTCTCCCATGTGCATCAGGGGCAGGGGCTGCGGGCTGTCGCCATTGATGAAATAGACCTTGGAGGCCGGGTCCTTGGAGATGGCTTCCAGCGCCTTGAGCGCCTGCAGTTTTACATAGTTGTCATTGCTGCCGATGGCCTTGTTGATTCGTTCGATTTCGTAGGCCTGGGCATCGGCCAGCAGGCGGCGCTTGGCGGCTTCCTCTTCAGCGGCGGCCCGTTCAGCCTGGGCGGCGGCAATTTTCTGCTGCTGTTCGGTGCGGAAGCGTTCCAGCTCGGCCTTCTGCTTTTCCACCGCCTGTTCCCGTTCCTTTTTCGCCTCGATGGCACGGGTGATGAACTGGGGCAGGGTGATGTCACGCAAGAGCACCGCATCCACTTCGATGCCCTTGGGCTGCAAATAATTCCGCAGGCCTTCCAGCAGGGCGCGCTGCAGGGTGTCCTGGGTGGTTTCCTGGAAGAAATCTTCCGCCCGCTTGACGGTCTTGCCCTGTTCACGCAGCAGGGAGCGCAGCTTGGGCACCAGATGCACCTGTAATACATCATCGATGGTGCCGGTTTCCTGCAGAATGCGTGGCGTGGCTTCGGCAATCAGGCGGTATTGCACGCTGACATCCACCTGGGTCTGCAACTGGTCCTGGGAAGGCACATTGGCGGTTTCCTTGTGGGATTTCTGCCGGACATCGTAGACATGCCAGGAAAGCAGCGGGTTGACGATATGCAGACCCTCGGAATAGGGCTCGTTCTGCACCTTGCCGAACAGGGAGGCCACGGCGGTGTGGCCGGCGGGAACGACGATCCAGAAGCGGGAACCGATCATGAACAGGATCAGGAACACAACGGCGACGGTAACGAGTTTTGCTGGGACTTTGTTCATGCTGCAACCCTCCAGTAGTGAAGGAGATGTTATAGCATGAAGCCGGCACAAAGGCTTGTGCCGAAGGATGGGGGGTGAACCCCCATCCGGTGGGCGGTCAGGGTTGGACCTGCATTTCCTTCAGCAGGCGGTCGGCATGGTCGATGCGGTCCATGATCCACAGCATGTAGCGGATGTCCACATGGATGGTGCGGGCCACGTCGGCCTTGAAAATCCAGTCGGCGTTGATGGATTCATAGTTGCCGTCAAAGGCCAGGCCCACCAGCCGGCCCCGGCTGTCCAGGGTGGCGGAGCCGGAATTGCCGCCGGTGATGTCCAGGTCGGAAAGAAAATTGACCGGCACCGAATCCAGCCAGTCCACGCCCCAGCGGCCGAAATCCCGCTGGCGAATGGCCTGCATCTGCCTTTCCGGGGCGTCAAACTCGCCTTCGCCGGTGTATTTTTCGGCAATGCCGCGCAGGCTGGTGAAAGGC
>JALWTZ010000245.1 GCA_026993285.1 Lysobacterales bacterium
TCCCAGGAGGAATAGCCCACCCCCCGCGATAACGGCCCGATATTGTCTTGGCAAAAAACCCATCTCCAGCCTCTTTGACGGTAATGAAAACGCAACAAATATGCGCGATAGCGGTTTTCTTTGCGTTAAACAGTTGTTATTATCGCCCCACCTCAGAAAGGATTCTGTACGCATTGGTATGGACCAACCGCCCTTCCCGGGCGGGGTATGCACACTATTTCTATCGTGTATCTGCCTTATGGGAGAGTCATTTCATCATGAAAAACAACCGTAACCCCCTGTTCAACGCAGTGAATTTTGCACTGTCTGCAGGCCTGATCGCTTCTCTGGGCATGAGCAATGCCATGGCCGAAGAAGAAGACGGTGCCAAGCTGGACAAGATCGAAGTCACTGGTTCTCGTCTGAAGCGCACAGACATTGAAACTGCTGCCCCCGTGGCCGTGATCAGCCGTGAAGATATTGATGCTTCCGGTGATGTCACTGTGGCCCAGGTGCTGCAAACCACTGTTTACAACTCCTTCGGTTCCTTCAAGGCCACTTCCGGTTATGGCGCCGGTTATGCCAATGTGAACGAAGTTTCCATCCGTGGCCTGGGTGCCAACCGTACCTTGGTGCTGATGGATGGCAAGCGCATTGCCAGCATCCCGGGTGGCGGTGGTGCCTCCCAGAACCTGAACCAGATCCCGCTGGATGTGGTGGAGCGCATCGAAATCCTGCGTGACGGTGCTTCCGCCGTGTACGGCTCCGACGCCATCGCCGGCGTGGTGAACATCATCACCCGCAAGGATTACGACGGCCTGAAGATCAGCACCCAATATGAAGAAGGTCGCGGCAGCTACGCCCGTACCAACGCCAACATCCTGGGCGGCATCTCCGGTGCCAAGGGCAACATCTTCTACTCCCTGTCCATGGCTGACAGCCGTCCGCAGTACTACCGCGAACTGAGCTATGCCGCCAACGCCCCGGAAAACTTCGGCATTTCCTCCTTCGGCTTCCCCGGTTCCTGGATTGCCCTGGGCGGTGATTTTGCCGGTGCCAACTTCGTCGATCCCCGTTGTCCGCTGAATGTGGGTCAGTCTTCCGAATTCCCCAACTCCTACCGTTGGGACTTCCTGACCTTCGCACCAGGCAACTCCACCACGGGTGCCGAGCGTTGCGGCTATAACTTCGCTGCGGACATCAAGTCCGTGCCGGACACCAATTCCAGTGTGCTGTTTGTCAACTCCAACTATGAAGTGACCGACAACATCACCCTGAACACCAAGGCCCTGATCGGCAAGGTCCGTGGCAACAGCCGTTTCGCTGGTACTCCGGTGACCCAGCCGTTCCCCACCATGTCTGCTGACAACCCGAACAACCCCATGCCGCTGTATGGTCTGGACCCGGCCCCCGTGCTGATGCTGGTCCGTACCGTACCCAACGGTTTCCGGGATTCCAAGATTGACGAAACCAACGTCAACCTGAACCTGACCCTGAACGGCTTCACCGAACTGTTCGGTGGCGCGGATTGGGAGCTGGGCGCACAGTTCATTAACAACTACACCGCCCACAAGACCTACAACCTGGTGAACAAGGAAACCCTGCAACAGCTGATTGACAGCGGCGAGCTGGATTTCTACAACGTCAACGGTAATTTCGATGCCGACATCATGCGCCAGGCCAACCACACCGGTCTGTATGAAGGGGAAACCACTTCCCTGAACTTCGGTGGCAGCCTGCGCATGGATGTGGCCGAACTGCCTGCTGGACCGGCCCAGCTGGTGGTGGGTTTTGATACCTACAACATCAGTTTCAACCAGCTGAATGATCCAGAATCCAACCGTCTGATCATCGCCGGTACTTCCGGTGGTGACAACATCAGTGCCGATCGTGATATCACTTCGCTGTATTTCGAGGCCGGTCTGCCGATCACCGACATGATCGAAGTGAACCTGGCCGGTCGTTACGACGACTACTCCGATTTCGGCAGCAACTTCTCGCCGACAGCACGGATCAGCTTCCGTCCCATGGACGGCCTGCTGCTTCGCGCTACCTACGGTGAAGGTTTCCGTGCTCCCGGTTTTGACGAGTACTACGGCAACGTGTCCGAGTCCTTCCCCTCCGGCATCGACTTCGTGGGATGTAACAACGGTGTAGCACCCTGTTCCCCCACCCAGTATCGCGCACTGTTCGGTGGTAACACCAATCTGGGTCCGGAAACTTCCAAGTCCTATACCTTCGGTGTTGTCTGGCAGCCCATGGAAGACCTCAACCTGGAGCTGACCTACTACCACATCGAGTTCGACAACTGGATCACCACCTCCACGCTGAACCGCGAATTCGCGGCCGAGCGGGATGGCCAACAAAACCATGTGGTGCGTGACCCGGCCACCGGCCAGGTGGACTATGTCTCGCTGCAGTACAATAACTTCAAGGGCCAGAAGCAGAATGGTCTCGACTTCAACATTGAGTACCTGCTGTCTACGGATGCTGCGGGTGATTTCCGCTTCCGTCTGGAAGGTGCCCGTGTGCTGAAGTACGAAGTACAGCGTTTCGCGGAAGACCCGGCTGCCAGCCTGGAAGGCCAGATGGGCCTGCCCGATACCCGTATCAACCTGACCACCGACTGGCAGATGGGTGATATCTTCGCCACAGCTGGTGTATCCATGATCAGCGGTCAGTCCCAGACTGAAAGTGACGTAACTTACAGCGTGGATGACCACTATGAACTGGACCTGCAGGCCGGTTACAACCTGCCCTGGAATGGCAAGGTGGTTGTGGGTGCGCGCAATGTGACCGATGAGAATCCGGAGACCAATCCCGACTGGTACGGTTGGGAACCCTTCGACTTCACCATCTACAGCACCCTGGGTCGCGTGATGTACGTGCGTTACGAGCAAGACTTCTAAGTCAGGCTTTTCCAACGCATGACCCAAGAGAGCGGGCCTTCTGGCCCGCTCTTTTTTTGTCTGTCTTTCAGCATCCGAAGCATGGACATTCCAACCTCCAGGGCAGAAAATGACGGTTTTGCCGGAAGCCCATGATGGATATCAGCTACCACTTTGCCGTACCCCTCATTCAGTTCCAGCACCCTGACAAGGAACGACTGAATCAGGAGCTGAAAGACCTGATCCTGCACATGGAAGCCCAGGGTGATCGTTTTCGTGACACAGTCAAGCGTGACACCCAGGGTGGCCCACTGTTCGAAAGCAATTTCGACCTGTTCTACCGGCCGGAAAAGCCCCTGCGGGAACTGGCGGCCTTCTGTCACGAATCCCTGGCCCGGGCTATCTTTCAGTTATCCGACTACAGTCAGGAAGAATTTGCCCGGCTGGAATGGGAATACGACGCCTGGTTTCATGTCACCCGCAAGGGCGGTTATCAGGGCCTGCACAATCACAACAATGCCAGCTGGTCGGGCATTTATTGCATTGATACCGGCGGGGAAGTACCCGACCGGCCCGACAGCGGGCGTGTACGCTTTCATGACCCGCGTACCAATGCCAACTATTATGCCGATCCGGGCATGGAACGGCTCAAGCCACCGGTGCACTACGGTGGTTTCGATCTCACCCACCAGGCCGGGCAGCTGTCCATTTTCCCCTCCTACCTGCTGCACGAGATTTTTCCCTTTGTCGGGGACGGCACCCGCATCATTGTGGCCTTCAATTCCTGGGTAAAAGTGCGTGGACAAAAAAGCCGCCGCTGAACTGCGCCAGCGCCTGCGTGACCAGCGAAGAAACCTGCCGGATGCGCTACAGCTGCAACACGGGCAGGCAGTCTGCAACAACCTCGCCACCCTGCCCGCCATGAGGCACAGCCTTCATATAGGGCTTTATTTGCCCGTCGATGGGGAGCTGGATCTGCGCCCCTTGCGGCGATGGTTGCTGACCACCGGCCGGCTGGCCTGGCTGCCGGTACTGATGGAATCGGGTTTGTATTTCCGTCCCTGGCACTGGCGCATGCCCATGCAGCGCAATCGCTATGACATTGCCGAACCGGTTGCCGGGCCGCTGGTTACGGTTGATCAGCTCGATATCCTCATCCTGCCACTGGTGGCCTGTGATCAAGATGGCAACCGCCTGGGCATGGGTGCTGGCTGGTATGATCGCACCCTGGCCGCGGTGTATCCTTCCGCACGCTGCCCCTGGCTGGTGGGTGCCGGCCATCAATTCCAGCAGGTGGATACCATTGAGCCCGATCCCTGGGATATTCCACTGGATGCCCTGGTCACCGAACAGGGCCTGACACCTTTTCACAGGAGAACCCGAACATGGCCTACTGGCTGATGAAAAGCGAGCCCAATGAATACAGCATCGATGACCTGGAACACGACCCCAAGGGCTGGGAGCACTGGGATGGGGTTCGCAACTACCAGGCGCGCAATTTCATGCGCGAGATGAAAGTGGGAGACCGGGTGTTTTTCTACCACTCCAACACCGAGGTGCCTAGCATCGTGGGCATTGCGGAAGTCTGCCGGGAAGCTTACCCCGACCACACCGCCTTCGACCCGGAGGACAAACACTATGACCCCAAATCCGACCCGGACAAGCCACGCTGGTTCATGGTGGATGTACGCTTTTTGGAAAAGTTTCCCCGCACCATCAGCCTGCGGGAACTCAAGGAGCACGCGGAAGTGCTGGGGGATTTCGCCCTGCTGCGCAAGGGCAACCGCCTGTCGGTGATGCCGGTCAGCGAGGCCCAGTGGAATACCATACTGGGCCTGCTCAAGAACTGATGGCCCGCCTCAGCGGGCAACCAGCAACCGGGAACGCGATAGCCCCAGGGCCAACAGCAACAGGACCAGTGTCCACATACCGGCCACAGACAAGCCGGGAACCGGGGTCGCTGCTGCGGCAGCAGCCGGCAAGGCTCCCTGGTTGATCCAATCCCGAATCATCGCTTGTTCTTCAGGGCTCAATGTGCCTCCAATAGGCATGCGTGAACCGCTACCGGGATTGGCACAGTTCAGTTTCCAAAAGAGAAACGACTGGCTGGCATCACCGGGTTCCACACGGTTAACCGGTACCGGTGCACTGGGAGGCACACTGACCAGGTTGCCATAGGCAACACCTGCACTCAAAGTCAAGCCACCACTGCCGCCATGGCAACCCGTGCAGTAACTGTTAAACAAGGGTTGTATCTGCGTGGAAAAATCCACATTTGGGGTTACTGGCACACCTGAGAGATCATCACAGGCTGAAGGTGACACACCTGCTTCTACTGTTGCGGACAAAGTCAATACAAATCCGCATACCATCAACCATCTTTTCATCCCTTTTTCTCCTATTTCAGTTCATATTCCGGCAATAAACGCTGCACGATTGGGCACTGGAGACGCAAATAGCGCGGCAACCCGGCATGATAGACGGGATAAGCCTCTCCTTCCAGCAATGGCCGAAAATATTGCCGAGCTGCTTCCGTGATACCCATCCCATCTTCACGGATAAAGTCATCGGGTATCATTTTTTCCACATTGGCAATATCGGACAACGC
>JALWTZ010000246.1 GCA_026993285.1 Lysobacterales bacterium
TGAACCATGACCCGATGCAGACGGTGGAGGATCTCCAGTACATGATTTTCATTGTGATAGTGCAGGGGAGATGGGCTTTGACTGCCATTGCGCAAGGCCATCCGTGCAAAACCCATGATGATCAGGTCGATGATGTGTGCGGCAAAAGGAGGGGGGGGGTGTTGCTGGTCTACCCGGTTTCTTTCCTCGTCCAGCCAGCGTAAAAAGGATGGGTGATATTTCAGACAGAACGCCTGTGCATCGGCCGCCGTGGCCAGTTTCTGTTCAACCGCATCCCGCATTGCCTCGCTCATGCGACAAGACTATCAAAAGCAGCCCCTTGACGGCCAGCTTTACCTGGAGATTCACCGGTATAATCTCCTCTTTTCCTTATCAGGCCAGAACCATGCGCGTGCTGGGTATCGAAACTTCCTGCGACGAGACGGGGGTCGCCATCTATGATGATGACCACGGTCTACTGGCAGAAGCCTTGCATTCACAGATTGCGGTTCATGCCGAGTATGGTGGTGTGGTGCCTGAACTGGCTTCTCGAGATCATGTACGCAAGCTGCCGCAATTGATACGGCACGTGCTGGAAGAAGCCCACTGTACGCCTGGCGATCTGGATGCCATCGCCTATACGGCCGGTCCGGGTCTGGTGGGGGCCTTGCTCAGTGGAATTTGTACCGCCCATGCCCTGGCTGATGCCCTGCGGATCCCCGCTCTGGCCGTGCACCACATGGAGGGGCATCTGCTGGCCCCCTTTCTTGCCGGTGAGCCGGTCAGCTTTCCATTTCTGGTCCTGCTGGTTTCCGGAGGCCACACCCAGCTGGTGCTGGCCCAGGCGCTGGGTCAATACGAGCTGCTGGGGGATACCCTCGACGACGCTGTCGGTGAAGCCTTCGACAAGACCGCCAAGATGCTGGGCCTGCCCTATCCTGGCGGCCCGGCGCTGGCAAAACTGGCGGCGGAAGGCGATCCCCAGCGTTGGCGCTTTCCCCGCCCCATGACCGACCGGCCGGGGTTGGACTTCAGTTTCAGCGGGCTGAAAACCTTTGCCCTCAATACCTGGCAGCGTTGCGAACAATCCCGGCAGGATGCTGCCGATATCGCCTGCGCCTTTCAGCAGGCCGTGGTGGATACCCTGGCCATCAAATGCCGCCGGGCCTTGCAGGAAACCCGCTGCCGAGACCTGGTGATCGCTGGTGGTGTCAGTGCCAATCAGGCCTTGCGTCAAAGGCTGGAAAGCCTGTGCCAGCAACAAGGCGCACGGCTGCATCTGCCTCACCCGCGCTGGTGTACCGACAATGGTGCCATGATTGCCTATGCGGGCCTGCTACAATTACAACAGCAACGCCAGGTGCAATCACAGCCCAAGGCCTTTCCCCGCTGGCCGCTGTCTGCACTGTCCACCATTCATTCCTGATACGAGGTACACGCTTGGACAAGGTTTTCATTCGCGATTTGCGTATCGACACCATCATTGGCATTTATGACTGGGAGCGGAAAATCCGCCAGACCGTCAGTCTGGATATCGAAATGGCCTGGGATAACCGTACTGCCGCCGAAACTGACCGAATCGAGCAGGCGCTGGATTACAAGGGCGTGGCCAAGCGCTTGATCGCCTTCGTGCAAGGCAGTGAGTTTCAACTGGTGGAAACACTCGCTGAGCGCTGTGCCGAAATCATCCTGGATGAATTCAAGGTTCCCTGGCTGCGGCTGACGCTGCACAAACCGGGTGCCGTGCGTGGCGCAAGCAGTGTGGGTGTGGAAATCGAGCGGGGCCGTCACCATGAGTGAGGTGGTGCTGCTCAGCCTGGGCAGCAACCAGCAACCGGAAGACCATTTGCGTCGTTGTGCACTCGAGCTGCGCCAACACTTTCCCGATATTCGCTTCTCACCGGTCTATCGCTGTCCGGCTGAAGGTTTTGAGGGGGCTGATTTCCTCAACGCGGCGGCTGTTTTTCATTGTTCCATGCCCCTGCCGCTTTTACACGAAACCCTGCAATCCATCGAAACCGCCCACGGTCGCACACGAACGGAAGAAAAATTTTCCGACCGCTCATTGGATATCGATATTCTCGCCTATGGACATTTGACCGGCGAGGCGGCGCATCCGCTGAAATTGCCCCGGCCCGATCTATTGCGCTACCCCTTTGTACTGGGCCCGGTGTGCGATTTGCTGCCGGAATGGGTGCATCCGGCCAGCGGCCGGCCCCTGGCCGAACATTGGCAGGCCATGCAACAGAGACCTTTCATTCTCACTGCAACCGATCTGACCCTGTAATGCCGCTCAAGCTGCCCGAACCCACAGCAGAAGAAAAAGCACACAGTTTGCGTCTGCAGGCGCAGATTCAGCAAGAAATTGCCGCTGCTGGTGGCTGGATTCCATTTTCCCGCTACATGGAACTTTGTCTCTACACCCCCGGGCTGGGCTATTACAGCGCCGGCCTGCACAAGTTTGGCGCAAAAGGTGATTTCGTTACCGCTCCCGAATTGGGCCCGTTGTTTGCCCGGACATTGGCCCGGGTCTTCCGTGAACGACTGAAACGGCTGGGTAGTGGTGTGATTGTGGAACTGGGTGGTGGCAGCGGCCGTTTTGCCGCCGATGCACTGCAGGCGCTGGAAAAGCTGGATTGCCTGCCGGAATCCTGGCTGATGCTGGAACGCTCCGCGGACCTGCGCCAACGGCAGTTTGAAACCCTGCGGGAACGTGTACCGCACCTGCTGAAACGCATTGAATGGCTGGAACGCTTGCCAGACAAACCACTGCCACGCGGAATCATCTTTGGAAATGAAGTTCTCGATGCACTACCCGTGGAAATCCTGCGGCTCGACGAAACCGGTGTATTGCAAAGGGGCATCACCTCGTATCAACAGGGCTTGCAAACCTGCTGGCAAACAGCACCTGAATCACTGGCTGAACTTTTCCAGCAACGTGTTGGTGAACCGATTCCAGGCTATACCAGCGAAATCTGCCCGCTTTTGCCCGAATGGATTCAGGCATTGGGCGGGTTGCTGGAAGAAGGATACTGGCTGTTTTCCGATTATGGCTATCCACGCAGCGCCTACTACCATCCACAACGGAGAAATGGCACCCTGCAATGCCATTATCGCCATCGTGCCCATGAATCCGTACTGTTCTGGCCCGGTTTGCAGGACATCACCGCACATGTGGATTTTGACGCGGTAAGCGAAGCCTGCCAGTCCGCGGCATTACAGGTGGACTTCATACGCTACCAGGGCGAGTTTTTACTGGACAACGGTTTGACGGAACTGGCCCAGACACTGCTGTACCCGCAGGATACCACCAGTGATCACATCAAAATGATCAATGAAATCAAACAGCTGACGCTTCCAGGAGAAATGGGTGAACGATTTCTCCTCCTTCAGGCCTCCCGGCTGAAAAGCTGACCGTGGTGCAGCTCGCCGATGGGTTATACTAGCCCTCTTTGTGATCAGCATCGTTTCGTGGATCAAGTTCTATTCGGATCAGGCCCGTTGTTTCCGTGGCCGTGACAGGCACAGCCAACATGCAAGTTCAACAGCTCTGGAAAACCTGTACCCAACGGCTGGAAAAGCAACTGCCGGAAGCGGATTTCAACAGCGCTATCCTGCCGCTGCGTATTGAACTCAAGGACGAGGAACTGTTTCTTTGCGCGCCCAATGTCTATGTATTCGAACAGGTACAGGCCGAATACCTGCAGGAAATCCGGCTGATCCTGCAGCATCTCAACCCGAATTTGCGGCAGATCCGCCTGATTATCGGAGCACCCCAGGATCATGCCACGAGCAACGAAACGGCCACCAACGGGCAAAAACCGCCAGCCAGTCCACCCATCGAAGACAACCTGAACCCCCGTTACCTGTTTGCCAATTTCGTTCAGGGCAAATCCAACGAGCTGGCCTACAATGCCTCCTGGTCTGTGGCCAACAACCCCGGTGGTGACTTCAACCCATTGTTTCTCTATGGTTCCACCGGGCTGGGCAAAACCCACCTGCTGCACGCCATCGGTCATCAAATCCGCCAGAGCAAGCCGGATGCGCGAATTGTCTATCTTTCCTCGGAACATTTCGTCCAGTTGATGATCCGGGCACTGCAATCCAAAACCATTGACCAGTTCAAGCAACAATACCGCAATGTGGATTGCCTGCTGGTCGATGACATTCAGTTTCTCGCCGGAAAGGAACGCTCACAGGAAGAGTTTTTCTATACTTTCAATGCCTTGCTGGAATCACAACAACAAATCGTATTGACCTGCGACCGTTTCCCGAAGGACATGGAAAACGTGGAAGACCGTTTGCGTTCGCGCTTCGGCTGGGGGCTGTCCATTGCCGTGGAACCACCGGATTTCGAAACCCGGGTGGCCATTCTGCAAACCAAGGCCGCCAGCAACAACATGGACCTGCCAGCGGATGTGGCCTTCTTCATTGCCAAGCACATCCGCTCACACGTGCGTGATCTGGAAGGGGCCCTCAACACCCTGATCGCCAATGTACGCTTTACCCAGCGCCCATTGACGGTGGACTATACCCGTGAAATCCTGCGAGACATGCTCTCGGTACAACAGCGCCAGCTCACCATCGAAAACATACAGCGCAAGGTGGCCGATTATTACAAGATCAAGATTTCCGATCTGGGTTCCCAATCCCGCAAGCGCAACATCACCCGTCCACGCCAGGTGGCCATGTGGCTGTGCAAGGAATTGACCAACCGCTCCCTGCCGGAAATCGGTTCAGCCTTTGGTGGGCGAGACCATACCACGGTGTTGCACGCCTGTCGCAAGGTGGAAGAACTTTGCAGCCAGGATGCGCAAATGGAAGAAGATCGCAACAATTTGTTGCGAATACTGACAACATGAGGACAATGTCTGTAGAAGTCTGGGGAAAGGCTGTGGATAAAGGGTGTACAGAATTCATCCCCAAAACCTTCAAGACTTATCCACAAGCTTGTTACAGAGAATGATTATGATAACCGCCTGAAATTAAAACGTTTTTAACCTTATGCTCATATCCACAGGCATTTATCATCACAACAATCTTTATCTATAAAGGTACTGTTATGAAGTTCAGTTTGCGTCGAGAAGTTTTGCTCAAGCCACTGCAGCAGGTCAGCAACGTCGTGGAAAAACGGCAGACACTGCCGGTACTGTCCAACCTGCTGCTTCAGGTTGAAAACCAGCAACTCAAACTGACAGCCACGGATCTGGAGGTGGAACTGCAAGCATCCGTCAATCTGGAAGGTCAGGCGGAAAACGGTGAGATAACAGTACCGGCCCGCAAACTGCATGATATCTGCCGTTCCTTGCCGGATGGTGTGGAGATTCAACTGGAAGTCGATGGTGATAAATGCAAGGTACAGGCTGGTCGCAGTCGCTACACCTTGAGTACCCTGCCGGCATCGGATTTCCCCAGTACCGAACAACTGCAGGCAGATACCCGTTTGTCCATTGAGCAAAATGCCCTGGCTTCCCTGTTGTCCAGCTCGGCTTTCG
>JALWTZ010000247.1 GCA_026993285.1 Lysobacterales bacterium
GGGGCTCAGCACGCGCACAAACGCCCTTCCGATGGAAACTGCACCTGTATCCAGCATCCAATGCGAATATACCACAGCCAAAAGTACCCGCTGCCCCCGGCCAATCGGGGTATCCAGCCTGCTGCCCGAATCAGTTTTTCATCCATTCCCGGTCTTGTGCGGCCATCTCGGGCTTGTGGCGGCCCAGAAATTGTTCCCTGGCTTCCAGCAGGGCAACGAAGTCCTCCTCAGACAAGGGCTGACTGAACAGGTAACCCTGCAAGGTTTCACAACCGAGTTTACGCAAGAACTGCAACTGTTCCTCTGTTTCCACGCCCTCGGCAATGGTGTGCAGATTCAGTTGATGGCACATGTCTACCGTTGCCTGGATGATGGCCTCATCGTGCGGATCAATACCCACATTGCGGACAAAACTCTGGTCCAGCTTGACATCATCGGCAGGGATTTTTCGCAGGTCTTCGAGGGTGGACTGGCCAGTACCAAAATCATCAATGGCAACGGTACAGCCCATTTCACGAATCTGTTTCAGCGCCTGCTGCACACCGGCCTGGTTCAGCAGGCGCTGGGTTTCCGTCACTTCCACATTGAGTTGCTCGGGCGCCAGACTGGTTTGATCCAGTATCTCTCGTAACTGCGGGAGAAAATTCTTTTCCAGCAATTGAATCTGCGCCACATTCACTCCCACCGTCAGTGCCAGGCCAAAACGGTCATTGACACGCCGAGCCAGCTCGCAACTCTGTTTCAGGATGTACTGGCCCAGCTCCACAATCCATTCGCTTTCTTCGGCCAGGGGGATGAACACCGCCGGGCTGATCATTCCCAGCTCCGGATGTGCCCAGCGCACCAGCGCTTCCATGCCGGTGATATCCTCGGTTTCCGTGCTCACCTTGGGCTGATAATAAACCTGAAACTGCTGTTGCTGCAGTGCCCGGGGCATTTCCTTGAGCAAACGCCCCTTTTCCAGCATGGAACGGCCAATGTCCGGATTATAGAAAACCACACAGCCACCCCCCTGACGCTGGGCGGACTGAACGGCCAGCTGTGCCTTGCGCAGCAATTCTCGCGGGCGGTCATCATGCTCCGGAAAGACCACATGGCCCATGGAGGCCGACAAACCCTGCAATGGATGATCACCCACCGGCAAGCCCTGCTCCAGACGCTGCAACAGGGCTTGCACCAGCTTGTCCACCTGTGGGCTTTTCCAGTTGCCAGCCAGCAACAGGGCAAAACCGTCTTCCATGGGCCTGAATGCCTGAATCTGGGTGTTTTCCATGGCCTTCAGCATGCGGGCCAACTGCAAAAAGAGCAGATCCAGTTCTTCATGGGTGTGGGATTGTTGCAACATGTGCATGCCATCCAGCTGCATGAGCAACAGGCTGGCCTCCTCACCGGACTGGGCCAGCGCATGCAAGCGCTGAATCAGCCCATTTCGATCCGGCAGTGAAGTCAGCCGGTCTCGCATCTGCTGATGGCGCATGCTTTTCTGCAGTGCCCGAATATTCAGTTCCTGGCCCAGAATCCGGGTGAGGACACGTGTCAGATGGCGCAGGTTTTTCCAATCCGGCATGGGTTCACGCGCAGCCAGTACCAGCGCGGCAAACAAGGCATTTTGCTCCTGTTCGATCTCCAGCAGCAGGAGAGATTCCAGACCATGGGTTTGAATGAACGGATTGTCCCCCAGCTGGGCATCTGCCCGTTCCGGGCACTCCAGCTTGCCCGCCTGCATTTTCTGCATCAATGTGGCCAGGTGAATCCACTGGCTCTCACCGGGCCGTACTGGCCCGGCCTCGGCCAGCAGCTCCGGTGCAAGACCGGTCTTTTCCTGAACCAGAACAGCGGCATAATCTGCCTCGGACCATTCACACAGCTCTGACAAGAGTTGCTGCATCTGTACCAGCGTACCCAATTGCGTGGCCCGGCTGAGTAGGCCGAGGCCGGATTCCAGCCGGGCTTCGCTGCTTCGATTGACCAGATGACATTGCAACAGCTCTGGGTGACCCGGCACGACGGCACAAAGGGCATCCACCCACTGCCTGTTTTCGTTCTCCAGCCAGCGAACAGCACGAAAATGCGCGGGCCGCTGTGCATCCACCCGGGCAAACCATTCGCGCAGGTTTTTTTGCCCTTCCGGTATCAGCCAGTTTTCCACCGGCTTGCCAATCGTCACCGAACCGGCATGAAGGGCGTCCTGACTGGTGATTTCATGTCGCAACAGGGTCGTATCATGACGATGACAAAGCAGCCATTCACCTTCAGCCAGCTTGTGATCAAATGAAATGTCACAGACATTCACATCAGCGGGATGATCTGCCTGGGCATTTCCGTTACCGGCAAGCCATTGCTTGAGAGTTTCCAGATCCATGACCGTGGCCAGGACTTCATCTACCGGCTCGTCACCCAGCACCAACCATTGCTGAAGCTTGGCATGTGATGCCAAGGCCTCGGCCCAGTTTTCATTGGCAAAGTCGCTGATCAGCCACAAGGGCAGATCGGGATCAGGCTGAAACAGCAGGGGCTGCTCAGGCTCCACAGATTGCAGCAGTAGCGGACCTTGTGCTTCGATCAGTGGGTATACTGCGCGCAACAGGCGTGTATCGCGAAAAACCAGCCAGACCTGTCCTTCCGTCAGCGAATCCATTGGCCATTCCGCAGTCTGGGGGTGATCTGTACCTGCTGTTGCCACCGGATCACATGCAGGGTACGCAGCAAACCATCCGGAATGCACTGTTCGGGCAACAACAGCAACATGCTGAAACCGATATCCGATGTCAGGTGACGATTCCAGGACAATTGCTGCAACAAGCCGAAGTCCACACCATCCAGGGTATCAATCACACAATGACTGCGGTATTTCTGTTGTTTCAGGGTCTTGATGGCAGCACTCAAGTGCTCGGTACCGGGCAAGGGCATGGCCGGGTCATTGAGCAGATAGAGCCCGCTTTCCCGGCTCCAACGGTAGATGATGCGACCTTCATGCAGTGATAGCCTGCGCAGCCGGGAAAGGACCTCGCTCTTGTCCGGAGTATCCAGAAATATCAGTGGGGCTTCCGTGTCCAGCAGATCATGCAGATCCCTCATGAATGGACATCAAGAAAGCGCATGCCGGTCACATGGTATGCGTGGTTTTGGTGGATTTCATCATGGCGGCGAGATAGCTTTCGATCTTGGTTCTCGCCGTTTCTCCATCTCCCGTGGCGGCAAACTGCAGGCCAATACCGGCCGTGCGACTGCCCTGCGCAGCAGTCGGCGTTACCCAGACCACCTTGCCGGCAATGGGCAGGCGGGCTTCATCCATCAGGGTGAGCAGCAGAAAGACCTCATCTCCCAGGTTGTAGGGCTTGGTCGTGGGAATAAACAGACCACCACCACGAATGAAGGGCATGTAGGCATTGTAAAGTGCGTTGACATCCGCAATACGCAAGTTGAGTATGCCTTGTTTGGGTGTGCTCATGTCGATCTTCCTGCCTTGATCCAGTTCAACAGCCAGTCGAGCAGCAAGCCTTCTTCATGCATGCCGCTGCCCAACAATGCGCGCGACTGCCAGGCCTGTTTCTGCAAGGCAAACAATGCCGGAACCTGGCCTGCGCCCACTACGGGCCTGACGGGCAAAAACCGGCCTGCGCGGGCTTCGCCTGTGGCTATTTTGATACATTCCGCCGAAATACACCAGCACAGATGCAGAATGTCCTCAATGGGCAAGACTGAAGCCGCTGTCTGTACCACCGGAAGATTTGATGGCTGTTGCCAAAGCTGAAACAACTGGCTGACCCATTCCAGCATGGCCGGTAATCGTTCTTCACGCAGCCATTCGGCCGCACGGCCGGGGTTGTTCAAGGCCAGAAACAATGCTTGTTCCACCACTGCCGAAGGGCCAAACAAGGATCGCAGCCATTCCTGGGCTTGTTCGGCAGGCGGTAATGCAATATGGTCGAGCCGACAGCGGCTGCGGATGGTTGGCGGTATGCCACCCATGGTATCTGCCAGTAAAAGGAAAAGGGCATCACCAGGAGGTTCTTCCAGGGTTTTCAGCAAGGCGTTGGCTGCTGCCAGATTCATCCTGTCCGCCTGATCGATAATGCAAACCTTCCGTCGCCCCTGTTGCACGCTGAGCGTGGCCCAGTGAATGAGGTGGCGTATCTGCTCGACCTTGATCCACTTGCCATCCGGTTGCAGGTATTGTGTATCAGGATGGGCTCCGGCAGCCAGCAGGTGACAATTCTTGCAGCTACCGCACCCCTGCTCCGTATCACACAACAGGGTTTGCCTGGCCTGCAAGGCCCATTCGCGCTTACCCAGGCCGGATGGGCCATGCACCAGCCAGGCCTGTGGCAGACGATCTTCAACAAGGGCCTGTTCCAGTTGCTGCTGCAAGGGTTCCATCCAGGGAGGAAGCTGCGCGTTCATAGCCAGTCCCGCAGTTTTCGTTGTACCTGTTGCAGCAGGTCTTGTGGGGATTGTGTCGCATCCAGCACCACAAAACGCTCGGGTTCTTTTGCCGCCTGACGCAGATAACCTTCACGCACCCGTTGAAAAAACAAGCGGTCCTGACGCTCCATCTTGTCCTCACCGGCTTTTCTCGCCGCAACACGCTGGCGACCCTGTTCCACATCCAGATCCAGCAGAAAAGTGCAGTCTGGCATTCTGGAAAGCAACCATTGGTCCAGCCAGTCCAGCGGGGCATCACCCAATTGTCGCCCGTGGCCCTGATAGGCATGGCTGGCATCATGGAAACGGTCACACAAGACCCAGCGCCCCTGCTGCAGCGCCGGGAGAATGATCTCCTGCAAGTGCTGCACCCGGGCGGCATACATGAGCAGCAGTTCGGCCTGTGGTACCGGATGGATTTCGGGGTCATGCAGCACCGTCTGACGTACCCATTCACCCAGTGAACAGCCACCCGGTTCCCGGGTTTGCAGGTAGGCGATTCCCTGTGCATCCAGCCAGGCTGCAATGCCGGCAATCAAGGTGGTTTTTCCGGCACCTTCCACCCCTTCAAAGGAAAGAAACGGGGTTGTCATCGGCATGGACCTGTTGATGACAGTCCATCGGGCCGCTGTGGGCATGCCTGAAGCTTGCCGTCACTCGCAAGCCAAACAATGCTGTGCCTTGGTTTCATGGGTGTTGTTCTCATGTTTTGCTGCTTGCTGGCATTGGGTTCAGTGGCCCCGGATCTGGTATTTGCGCACCGCCCTGCGATGCGCCTCATAGTGTTTGGAGAAGACATGCCCTCCACTGCCATCCGCCACAAAATACAGATACTCATGCACTTCCGGGTGCATGACGGCCTGAAGTGCATGCAGGCTCGGCATGGCAATGGGAGTCGGAGGCAGCCCCTGAATCACATAAGTATTCCACGGTGTTGGGCTCTTGAGATCCTTGCGGCGCAGATTGCCGTCAAAGGCATCTCCCAATCCATAAATCACCGTGGGGTCGGTTTGCAGGCGCATGCCCTTTTGCAAGCGGTTGAGAAA
>JALWTZ010000248.1 GCA_026993285.1 Lysobacterales bacterium
CGGCACGACCGGGCACCACGGGCAGGTGGCCTGCGCATGGAGCATGTCCACCTGGCCGCCATTGTCATCTTGATTGGTGCCCAGTACCCAGGAAGGCTCGCCATTTTCATCATAGAAATAGATCAGGCTGAAGTTGGTTTCACCCTTGTTGTTGAAGGTGATGCCCCAGCCGGACTCATTGGGGTTGTACCACATGCCGCTGTAGTTGACGGCGGGTGTCTGCAGGGCATCGTTGTAGACCTGCACCGGCTCGGTACCCCGGTGACCGTCCACTTCCCAGGTAAACCAGCCGGAGCCGGCCTCGGCCAGGTTGAGGGTCACCGAACCTACGACGGTCTGCTCGGAAACACTGTTACTGACACTGTTCCATTTTAATCGGTACAAGTTGGCATGTACCTGGTTGTTGCGCAGTGGTCCGGTGGCGGTATACCAGATGGGCGAATGGTCGGCCCGGGCGGTATACCAGGCCATGAACACCGAATCCCCATTGATGAAGAAGATGTCCAGCCCATGGCCAACGCGGCCGCTGTTGTTCCACAGGCCATTGGCCGGTGTCATGCTGGTGGTGCTCAGGTCACAGGAGCTGTTGTTGGCGTTAAAGTCACAGACCTGGTTGTCGCCGCCGGCCTGGCCACCGAAGATCCGGTAGCTGGCATCGGGGTCATAGCCACCGATGTAGCCCACGCCTTCGACATTGATGCCAAACTGGGCACCGCAAGCCATGTTCGGCAGCAGGGCCACGGTGGCCTGCTGGCTGGCCTGGCCACCGGCGGCCACATCACCGAAATACAGTACCGGTGTTTGCAGCGCCAGATTGGCGGCATCTCCACCAGAGGCTGTCTTGTTGGGTGCGTAGAAGCAGACGGCCGTATTGTCCTGTACCGGGTCGGTATTGCCACAACTGTAGGCCAGGCCACTGCTGATGTTGGTGTTCTGCAGGCCGATGGTGGGGCTGGAGCCCACGGCCACACCGTTACTGTACTGATAGACAATCTCGTCAGTACCATCATAGAGGAAGGCCTGTACCCGGAAGTTGCCGTTCTGGTTGCCAGTGGATTGCCAGATGCCCGTACCCTCCCACTGGAAGACATGGCAGCCTCCGCCACCATTGACGTCCGAGGGTCGTGGGCAGCTGGAGAAATGCTGGTAGTACAGGTTATTGATCACCAGGTCATCATGCATGGGCGCAATACGGTGACCATTGTTATCGGTGGAAGGCAGTGCGGGTAACGGACAGTCATTACTCCAATCACCACCCTGGGCCTGAAGGTTGGTAGTGAGATAACCGTTTGATGAAGCCACGATTTGCGTGATGGCTTCTCCATAGATACGGAAATCCGCGTTCTCCAGGTTGACCAAAGCGGCCCCATCATCTGTGGCAGCCACACTACCGCTGGGTGTCAGGTTCAGGGCCGTGCCACTGCTACTGATATCCAGCCCGGTATAGGGGCAGCCCAATTCATTGCTGTCGCGGTAGGTATAGCCAAAATTGTCCGGACCACCGGCGGCCTTGGCCTGGGCGTTCAGCGCATCGGAGCGGGTTAGCACGGCAATGACATCACTGGCGTTCTGGTTGCTGCTGTTGTTGATGGTCACGGGGATGTTCCATTGCTCACCCGGTTCCATCACATTGTCGCCATCGCCGCAGACTTCGCTGGGGGCCAGGCCGCTGACCGAGAAGGCCGGCGCGCTAACCACCTGTGCCAGGCTGGCACGGCGGCTGCATTGTGCACTGTCGGTTACGGTGACGCTGACATTGCCGCTGAACGCCTCCGAGTAGATGGTTTCCATGCTGGGGCCGTTGTAGTCGGTCTTGCCGTCACCGTTGACATCCCAGGCATAGCTGTAGCCACCGGCACCGCCACTGGCCGAGGCGCTGAAGATGATGCTCTGGCCGGGTACAGCCGGATTGGCGCTGGACTGGATGCTCACCTGCGGCTGGTCACATTCGGCCTTGCCGCTCACGGTTTCCACGCCGGTGTTGTCCGGGTCCAGCCAGTCTTTCAGACGGGTACTGGCGGTGGTGCCCCGGTCCCAGGAAACCGCCAGACGGCCAAACCAGTCGGGTTCATCAAAACCACAGGCGGCACTGCCGCCGAGCAGCTGGCCGATCAGATGGTGGTTGGCATTCCACAGGCCGGAGCCGGAGGAACCCCCTTCGGTAGTGCCCACATCCCAGTCGGTGACTTTCCAGAAACCATCATCGGCCCCCTGGGTATAACTGGGGTAGGAAGGCCCGGCCAGTACATCGTCGTATTCGAAACTGATGCGCTTTTCATCCAGCTGCGGGTGGTGGATGACGGTGACCGGGCCGGCATTCTGCACATCACGGCGGTCCCAGCCGGCCCAGTAGACCTCGGCCAGCGGGGCCGGGTCTTCATCCAGCTCCAGCAGGGCGAAGTCCGACAGGGGATTGCTGGCGCGGAAAGTGGCGCCCATGGTGGTAGCCACGGTGTACTGGCTGCGGTTGACCGGTACACCGTTGGCGCTGCTGCCCACGGCCCGGCAGGTGGGGGATTCATACTCCCAGTAGAACACCGTGGTACTGGCGTTGTTGCTGTTCAGGCCGCAGTGGTTGGCTGTGAGGAAGTAGAGCTTTTTGTCTTCACGGGCATTGTTGATCAGGGTGCCGGAGCAGGTATCTTCACCTCCCAGAGTGAACATGCTGGCTGCCTTGATCTCATCCCGCCAGTCATCGCCTTCCGAACAGACCACATCCACATTGCAGCTGCCGGATTTCAGCAGGGCGTCAGCCGGGTCGATGAAGCCGTGCTGCACGCTTTTCAGCCCGAGCTTGACAAAGGGTTGCATGGCCTTGGGCACGGTGATTTCCAGCCAGGCGGTATCGCCGGGTACCACCGGAGTCCAGAAGGTATCGCCCCCGGGGTTGTTCTGGTCGGTCCATGGGCCCCAGACGGTGGTCTTCTTTTCGTCGACAAAATGCAGCTCGGCACCGTGGGGCAGGAAGAACGGCGACAGGGCCAGATTGAGGTTGACCGCGCCGGGAGAACGGATGAGGATGCGCTTGACCAGCCGGCCATCCGGGGCTTCTTCCCATTTGCCGGTCAGCAGGTCGCGGGGCAGACTGGCCTTGACCGCGAAGCGGGCTGCCGTTCCGGGCTTTCGGGGCTGGCTGGCAGCCTGGGCGGCCTTGTCGGCCAGGCCCTGTACGGTGACTTCCAGTGGCGTGTCGTTCAGCAGCCATTGATCGGAAGGCAGTTTGCCCATGGCGGTGGCACTCAGCGCCAGCAGCAGAAGCATCAGCAGTTTGTTCATCATCATCCTCCAGTGTGATTGGTCGGAATGGCCAGGCCATGCCCCAAGCTTCCCATCTAAGCCCGAGCTTCAATGGAAATCAAGCATTCTAGGGGTAAAACCCTGGCGGAAGGGTATCAAAATGTATCCGAATTCACGTTTTGGTCATGGCAAGGATCATTTGTGATGGGTCAGCACCGAACACGACTCTATCCCTTTGGTGGTATAATGGCCGGATTTTCCACCGGTTTGAGGCGAGTTCATGTCCGTACCCGCAAAAAAGCTGGATCTCAGCTATACCCTGGATGACAAGTACCGCAAGGATTCGGGGCGCATCTATCTTTCCGGCATTCAGGCGCTGGTGCGCCTGCCCATGCTGCAGCGGCAGCGGGACCTGGCCGCCGGCCTGAATACCGCCGGGTTCATTTCCGGTTACCGCGGTTCCCCGCTGGGTGGGCTGGATCTGAACCTGTGGCGCGCGCGGGAATATCTGCAACAGCATCATATCCAGTTCGTGCCCGGCCTGAACGAGGACCTGGCCGCCACCGCCGTCTGGGGCACCCAGCAGGTCAACCTGTGGCCGGGCGCCAAATATGATGGTGTCTTTTCCATGTGGTACGGCAAGGGCCCGGGTGTGGACCGTTGCGGCGATGTGTTCAAGCATGCCAATGCCGCCGGCACCTCCCGCCATGGTGGCGTGCTGGTGATGGCCGGCGATGACCACGCCTGCCGTTCTTCCACACTGCCGCACCAGAGCGAGCACGAGTTCATCTCCGCCATCATGCCCATCCTCAACCCGGCCGGGGTGCATGATCTGCTGGAGCTGGGCCTGTATGGCTGGGCGCTTTCCCGCTTCACCGGCCGCTGGGTGGGTTTCAAGACCATTGCCGAGAATGTGGAGTCCTCCGTCTCGCTGGAGTTCGATCCGCTGGCGCTGGAGATCGTCTACCCGGAAGATTTCGACATGCCGGAAGGCGGGCTGAACATTCGCTGGCCGGACAGCCCGCTGGAGCAGGAGGAGCGCCTGCATCGCTACGCCCTGTTCGCCGCCCGCGCCTTTGCCCGCGCCAACCCCATCAACCGCACGGTGATCACCAGCCCGAAACCGCGCCTGGGTATCCTCACCACCGGCAAATCCTATCTGGATGTGCTGCAGGCGCTGGATTACCTCGGCATCGACCGCAAGATGGCCGCAGACCTGGGCATTACCGTGCACAAGCTGGGCATGACCTGGCCGCTGGAACCGGACAGCCTGCGGGCCTTCGCCGAGGAACTGGAAGACCTGATCGTGGTGGAGGAAAAGCGCTCCTTCGTGGAACGCCAGCTCAAGGAGCTGATGTACAACTGGAAGAACCGCCCCAGTGTCATCGGCAAATACGACGAACAGGGCAACTGGGTGCTGCCATCCATCCACGAACTGACCCCGGCGATGATCGCGCGGGTGATCGCCAAGCGCCTGTCCCGCTACTACACCTCCGAGCACATCGAGATGCGCCTGGCCTTTCTCGATCGCAAGGAACAGCAGCTGGCTCGGCCCAAAACCGATTTCCGCCGCGCGCCGCACTTCTGTTCCGGCTGCCCGCACAACACTTCCACCCAGGTGCCGGAAGGCAGCCGCGCCCTGGCCGGTATCGGCTGTCACTACATGACGGTGTGGATGGACCGGCGCACGGAAACCTTCACCCAGATGGGCGGTGAGGGCCTGCCGTGGGTGGGCCAGTCCCCCTTTACCGAAACCAGGCATGTATTCGTCAACCTGGGCGACGGCACCTATTATCACTCCGGCTCGCTGGCCATCCGTGCCTGCCTGGCCGCCAAGGTGAACATCACCTTCAAGATTCTCTACAACGACGCGGTGGCCATGACCGGCGGCCAGCCGGTGGACGGCAAGCTGTCGGTGCCGGACATCGCCCGGCAGGTCCACGCCGAGGGCGTGCGCAAGATCGTGGTGGTCAGCGACGAGCCGGAAAAATGGTCCCGGGCCGAGCTGTTCCCGCCCGGGGTGACTTTCCACCACCGGCGGGAGCTGGACGCGGTGCAGAAAGCATTGCGTGAATACGAGGGCCTGAGCGTACTGATCTACGACCAGACCTGCGCGGCGGAAAAACGCCGGCGGCGCAAGCGTGGCAAGATGGAAGACCCGAACCGGCGGGTGTGGATTCACCCGGAAGTCTGCGAGGGCTGCGGGGATTGTGGCGAGCAGTCCAACTG
>JALWTZ010000249.1 GCA_026993285.1 Lysobacterales bacterium
CTATTATTACTTATTTTTATATCAATTTTCGCAGCAATATAGTTGAGTTTAAATATTGATACGGATGCAAAAAATACAACAGCTATTGCAGTAACTACTTCCATGTCGAATCCTTTTCTTGGCTAACAGTCCAATAGACAGCGCGCACTTGTTAGCACAATAGACTGCGCGCAGTCTATTGTGCTAACAAGTGCGTTTACCTTTATCATGCTCGCTCCTCAAGCTGCTACTTCCATCATGGGGCCTTCGAATTGCAGGCTCAGGGAGCTGGCGATGTTTTGCAGGGCGGCCAGCAGGGGTTCGCGGCGGCTTTCCGGGGTGGCGAGGGTGAGTTCAATGCGGTAGTGCTGGCCGTGGTTGTTTGGCTGGCTGCGGGTTTGCATGTGTTCGATGTTGGCGTTGAAGTCCTGCGCCAGTTCGGTGATTTGTGCCACCAGGCCGGGCATGTCTTCACCGGTGAAGGCTACGCGCAGGGTCTGGCCGCTACTCTGGTGGCGGGTGGCGAGGTCGAAGGGCTCGACTTGTATGCTGGCGTTCTGAAGCAGTTCAGTGGCATTCAGGGCCTGGCGGATGGCTTCGGCGTTGGTTTCTGCCGGGGCCTTGCAGAGGGCGACAAACTTGCCGCCCTGCCCCAGCACATTGTAGCTGGCATCACCCAGGTTGATGTTGAGTTCAAACAGGGCGCGGCTGATGGCGGCGATGAGGCCCTGCTGGTCTTCCGAGAATACGGTAACGAGGTAATCGTGCGTTTTCATGGCCTTTCCTTGTCAGGTCTTTGGCTTTTTATAACACAGAGCAGGCAGGCCGTGGAAATGGCGGGGATCAGCCTGTGCCGAGTACGCGCCGGTAGCGTTGTCTGAGTATGCGCACGCGGCGCACATATTCGCGGGTGCTGTCGTTGGGCGGCAGCCGGTTTCCGTTGCGGCGCACGGCGTTTTCACCGGCATGGTAGGCGGCCACGGCCAGGTCCACATTGCCTTCGAACATGTTCAGCAACAGTTGCAGGTAGCGAACACCGGCTTCGATGTTGCTGGCGGGCGAGAAGGGGTTTTTCACGCCGAAGCGTTGCTGGGTGGCGGGCATCAGTTGCATCAGGCCCTGGGCACCGGCACGGGAGACAGCCTTGGGCTGGTAGGCGGATTCGGCATGGATGACGGCGCGAATCAGTGCTTCATCCACCCCCAGCTTGCGGGCGATGCCGCGGGTAAGCTCGCGGTATTTGTCGGTGATCAGCGGTACGCGGTTCCAGTCGATGGGCTTGCCGCCGGGGCAATGGGTGCCGTAGTGCAGGCAGTCGAGGTTGAGAACGCGGTAGTTGTTCCGCTCGGGGCGGATGTTGGTGTAGTGCACCAACCCGTTGGCGTCCACATATTTGTAGACCACGGCCTGGGCCGGCATCTGGGTCAGCAAGGCGATGAGGACAAGGGCTTTCATGAGCTTGCTGCCGGGGAGTACCGGCCACGGCACAGGCCGTGACCGGCAGGGCCGATTACAGCTTGTCGGCTTCTTCAGCCAGGAACTTGGCCACACCCTCGGGGGATGCGTCCATGCCCTTCTGGCCCGGCTCCCAGCCTGCGGGGCAGACTTCGCCGTGCTGCTCGTGGAATTGCAGGGCATCCACCATGCGGATCATTTCATCCACATTGCGGCCCAACGGCAGGTCGTTGACCACCTGATGGCGTACAATGCCGGCACGGTCGATGAGGAAACTGCCACGGAAGGCCACACCGGCTTCCGGGTGCTCCACGCCGTAGTCCTGGCAAATCTGGTGGGTGACATCCGCCACCAGCGGGTAACGCACGGGGCCGATACCGCCCTTGTCCACCGGGGTATTGCGCCAGGCGAAGTGGCAGAACTGGGAATCGATGGAGACACCGATCACTTCACAGTTGCGCTTCCTGAACTCGTCCAGACGGTGATCGAAGGCGATCAGCTCGGAGGGGCAGACGAAGGTGAAATCCAGCGGGTAGAAAAAGACAACGGCGTACTTGTCCTTGATGTGCTCGCTGAGGGTGAATTCATCGACGATTTCACCATTGCCCAGTACGGCGGCGGCGGTGAAATCCGGGGCCTCGCGGCCCACCAGTACGCTGGGGTATTCTTCAAGCATGATGCTCATGGTGTGGTTCTCCAAAGTGTAGATCAATAATGCGGAACGGCTGGCAGTGCTCAGGCGTTCCAGTCAAAAATGCGTGTGGCATTATACCCGCCGGGCAGGCCCTTGGTGACCACGGATACCGCGTTATGCGGGTGCAGGCTTTCGTAGTGCACGGCACGGGCCCAGAAATCTTCGACAAAATCCAGTTGATTGAGCGCTTTCTGAATGCGCCGACCGGCATCTTCACAGAACATCAGGTTCTCGCCATTGAGGCGGGCGAAGGCCTGTTCATCTTCCCGCTTGACGGCGGTTTGCACCGGGGTTTTCAGCGCAGCTTCCACGCTGTCGATCACCTGGATGATGGGCAGGCAGGCGTGTTCCGGGTTCAGCCGCAGGCGCAGTTGTGCATGGGAACGCTGCGAGTGCGGCGTGGCACAGATGCCCTGCTCCGAGCCGAGCCAGCGGTAGACGGCCTCGCGGTCCAGCGGCTGGTCCGGGGCAAAATCCTGCTCGAAGCGTTCCTGGATCAGCTGTCGCGCCAGCGCGGCGGAACAGGGGCAGGTGCTGGAGTAAGCAATCTGTACATCCAGCTCGGTTTCCAGCGTTTCGTTGTGCATGGTGCCGCGCACGGTCACCGGGTAGCGCTTCCAGCCGGCGTTTTCGGACGCCAGCGCCAGGCGGCGCACCAGATAATCCAGGCGGATTTCCACAAAGGCATGATCGCTGAGGTCGCCATGGGATTGCAGGAAAGCCTGCAACACATTGTGCAGGCTGGCCGGTGCCAGCACTTCGGAAGTGAGCAATTCATCCAGATGCAAATACAGGCGCGACATGTGTATGCCGCGTACCTCCGGCTGTTTCAGGTTGACGAAGGCCGTGACCCGCGCCGGCACCTGGGTGACCGTGCCATCATGGGCCTTGATCAGCACGGGCAGTTCGATTTCGTTCATGCCCACCCAATCCAGCGCACCTTCCACATGCGGGCGCGCTTCGTTGGCAATATCGGGCATGATGCGTAGGGGCGTTTGCGGCATGTTCACCTGCTCCAACTGAAAATGATTCGCAATTATAGCATTCACCCCTGATGCAAACATTCTGGCCAGTGGGGTGGTATGGCTCCATGGAAACACTCCCTTTTTTCCACCGGGTATCACTTGCAAAACAAGCTGTTAACGCCCGGTCATGCTAGCCTGCGCAAATCTTTTGCGCCGGAAACCCCATGCACGTGAGCAAGTGGATGAAAAAAGGGCTGATTGTTTTCCTGTGTTCCCTGCTGAACCTGCAGCAGCTGGCCTGGGCCGCGGAACAGATTCGCCTGCCGGATTTCGGCAACTCCGCCGACAGCATGCTTACCGGGCAGCAACTGGATGAAATTGCCCGGATCTACCTGCGGGAGCTGCGCAAGAATGACTTGCTGCTGGAAGACCCGCTGGTGGAGGAATACATCCAGAATCTGGGCTTTTCGCTGGTCAGCCACTCGGAAAAACCCAATCTGCGCTTTCAGTTTCATGTATTGAAAAGCCCGGTGGTCAACGCCTTTGCCACACCCGGTGGTTTTATCGCGGCCTTTTCCGGCCTGATTGACATGGCCGACAACGAGGCCGAACTGGCCTCGGTGCTGGCACATGAAATCGCCCATGTCACCCAGGATCACATGCTTCGCTCCACCGAGCGCACCATCAAGGCCAACCTGCCGGTGATGCTGGGCATGCTGGCCATTCTCATCGCCGGGGCCAGCGGGCTGGACAAATCCAGCAACGCCGGCATGGCGGCGGTGATTGCCGGCCAGGGCCTGCTGCAGCAGAACCAGATCAACTTTACCCGCGACAACGAATACGAAGCCGACCGCATTGGCATTCGCACGCTGTACCAGAGCGGCTATGACCCCATGGGCATGGCTGCCTTCTTCGGCAAGATGCAGCGGCTGGAGCGCAATTACGGCAAGGAAGTGCCGGAGCTGCTGCGCACCCACCCATTGAGCACCAACCGCATTGCCGAGGCCAAGATTCGCGCCGCACAAATGCAGGGAGATGCCCTGAAAAAGGATGATCGCCGCTTCCACTTTGCCCAGGAACGCATCCGCGCCCTGAGCCAGGAAACCCCCGGCAAGGCCTACCAGGCCTTCATTGCCCGCGCCAACCAGCCGGCAAAAAACGAGGCACAGGCCGCGGCACTGCAATACGGCCTGGCCCTGCTGGAAAGCCGTACCCGCAAGGGCGCGGCGGCACTGCAACGCCTGCAACCGCTGCTGGCGGCAGACCCCGGCAACCGCTGGCTGCAACTGGCCGAGGCGGAAGCACTGGCCAGCGCCGGCAAAATGCCCGAGGCCCGCCAGGCCTATGCCAGCCTGCTGCAGCGCAATCCGGATGATCTGGCCGTCATCCTGCCCTATGCCGCGCTGCTGCTGGAACAAGACAACCCGGGTGACTGGAAAAAAAGCCGCGCCCTGATCCGTTCCGCCCTGGCCGATTTCCCCGACCGGCCGGACCTCTACCGCCTGCTGGGCCGGGCTGAACACGCCCTGGGCCATGACATCAACGCCACCATGGCCGATGCACAGGTCAATTTCCTCAACGGCAATCTCTATCAGGCCGTACAAACCCTCAAGGCGCTGAAAAAACAGCAAGACCTCAACTACTATCAGCGCAGCAAGCTGGAAGCACGCCTGAAACAGTACCGCGAGGCCGATCCCGAACTGATGAAAAAACAGCAGCGCCAGGACAAGCACTGAACGGCAGACGCGGTTTTGCGCCGCCTGTCATAAGGCGGTAACATGCGAGCGGTTCAATGGGTGAAATCGAACCCGCCACAGGTAGAGCGCGATGGAATCCGACATTCTGGTAGTGGAAGACGAGCCCGCCATTCGTGACATGCTCTGCATGGCGCTGCGACAGGCCGGCCACCCCTGCCGTGCCGCTGCGGATGTCAGCCAGGCCCGTACCGCCCTGGCCGACCAGCGCCCCCATCTGATGCTGCTGGACTGGATGCTGCCAGACACCAGCGGTCTGCAGTTCGCGCGCGAGCTGCGCCGCATGGAAGCAACCCGTGACCTGCCCATCATCATGCTGACGGCCCGCGACCAGGAAGACGACCGTATCGCCGGGCTGGATGCCGGTGCCGATGATTATCTGGGCAAGCCCTTCTCCACCCGCGAACTGCTGGCCCGTATCGAAGCCGTGCTGCGTCGTGCACGGGGTTACCGCCGGGATGAATGCCTGCAGGCTGGCCAGCTGGTGATGGATCTGGCCCGGCACAGCTGCAGCGTGGATGGGCGGGAAATCAGCCTGGCTCCCACCGAATTTCGCCTGCTGCGCTTTTTCATGACCCACCCGGATCGCGTTTTCAGTCGCAGCCAGCTGCTGG
>JALWTZ010000250.1 GCA_026993285.1 Lysobacterales bacterium
CAGATCCAGCGCCTCGTCCAGACAGGCACGCAGATCCACCCCCGCCGAGCCATCGGTGGCCGGCTCCGGCAGGGGAAAGGTCTGCCCGATACGCTCATCCAGAATTTTCAGTTGAATCTTCAAAGATACTCCCCCCTGCTGCTTCCCTGTTTTTCCCTGGTTTCCAGCCGATCAGCAATGGCTGCAACGATCTGCCGGGCCATTTGCCACTTGGGCTGTGGCGCCAGCGTGATGCTTTTTTGCGCTTCGATCATCAGCCCCTGATTGTAATCCACATCGAAGCCGGTGTCCTTGCCGTCCACCGGGTTGGCCACGATCATGTCCAGCCCCTTGCGCGCCAGCTTGTCTCGGGCATGGGCCTCCACCTGCCGTGTTTCGGCGGCGAAACCCACCACAAAGCCGGCCTGCCCGCTCTGGGCTACTGCATGAATAATGTCCGGATTGCGTACAAGATTCAATGCGAGCGTATCGCTGGATTTTTTCAGTTTATCCGCCGCGGGTTCCGGCAGGCGGTAATCGGCCACGGCTGCCGCGCCGATGAATACATCACAGGGCAGGGCCTGCATCACGGCCGCATGCATGCCTTCGGCGGATTGTACGCTCAGCGTGGTGATTTCTGCCGGTGCGGGCAAGTGGGTCGGCCCACTGACCAGGGTCACGCGGGCACCGGCATCCCGCGCAGCCCGGGCCAGTGCATAGCCCATCCTTCCGGAGCTGCGGTTGCTCAGGTAACGAACCGGGTCAATGGCTTCCACCGTTGGGCCGGCGGTGATCAGGACATGCCGGCCCTTCAGGCCAGCCTGGATCGAGGGGCGGATATGATCGGCCAGCTGTTCCGGTTCCAGCATGCGCCCTTCGCCGGTCTCGCCGCAGGCCAGTTCGCCGGAAGCCGGCCCGGCGATGACCACCCCCCGTTGCTGCAAGCATTGCACATTGGCCCGGGTGGCCGGATGTTGCCACATGGCACGGTTCATGGCCGGGGCCAGTACCAGCCGCCCTTCCCAGGCCAGCAGCAGGTTGGTCAGCAGGTCATCGGCCAGGCCATGGGCTGCCCGTGCCAGCAGATGGGCCGTGGCCGGAGCCACCATGAAATGTGTCGCCCAGCGGGTCAGGTCGATATGGGCCATGCCATCCGCGGCATCGGCACCATAGAGATCATGGACCACCGGCTGGCCGGTAACGGCCTGAAAGCTCAATTCACCCACAAAACGGCGAGCCGATTCGGTCATCACGACCTTGACGGTGGCACCGTCCTGCACCAGCAGGCGTGCCAGTTGTACGCTCTTGTAAGCGGCAATGCCTCCGGTCACGCCCAGCAGCACCCGTTCGCCATCCAGTGGATTCAACCCTTTTCCCCTACAAAAAAAGAGGCTATAGCTTACAACAAATTACCACTGGAGCGTTTTACGGGTGTTCAGTGATTTCGTTAAATTTTGTTGCCATGAAAATCCAAGACTGGCCCCTGGAGGAGCGCCCCCGGGAAAAACTTTTGCGGCAGGGCGCGGCTGCCCTGTCGGATGCGGAATTACTGGCGATATTCATTCGTACGGGCGTGCGTGGACAAACGGCACTGGATATCGCCCGTCAACTGCTGCATGAGGCCGGTGGCCTGCAGGGGTTGTTGGGTGAACGGGGCCGGCAATGCCTGCAACGGCCGGGTATCGGCCCGGCCAAGTCGGCCCAGATCCAGGCCGCGCTGGAGATGAGCCGGAGAACACTGGAACAGCAGTTGCGCCGGCAGGATGTATTCACTTCCGCTGCCGCTACCCGGCACTATCTGCAGAACCGGCTGGCAGGATTGGGCCGGGAAGTGTTTGCTTGCCTGTTTCTGGACAACCGCCACCGTCTGTTGGCCTTTGAGGAGCTGTTTCAGGGCAGTTTGACTTCCAGCAGCGTGCACCCGAGGGAGGTGGTGCGCCGTGCGCTGTACCACAATGCCGCTGCCGTCATCGTGGCCCACAACCACCCATCCGGCGTGGCCGAGCCCAGTCAGGCGGATGTACAGATCACCCGCCAGCTGGTGCAGGCACTGGAACTGGTAGAGCTTCGCCTGCTGGACCATTTCATCGTCGGTGACGGAGAAGCCTTGTCCATGGCCGAACGCGGGCTGGTCTGAACGGTGTTAACGCCGTGCTTTCAGCGTTCCCGTTCAGCCCGGACCGCGTCGGTAACGGCCACGGCGGTCATGTTGACGATGCGGCGAACGGTAGCCGAGTTGGTCAGCACATGCGCCGGCATGCCCGCGCCCAGCAACATGGGGCCGATGGAGACGCTTTCACCCATGATGCGGGCAAAGTGGTAGCTGATATTGGCGGCATCCAGATTGGGCGAGATGAACAGGTTGGCTTCGCCCTTGAGACCACAGTCGGGATAGCTGCGCTGGCGGATGCTTTCCACCAGGGCGGAATCGGCTTGCATCTCTCCTTCCACCTCGAGATCGGGTGCCTGCTCACGGATCAGCGCCAGTGCCTGCTGCATCTTGCGGGCGCTTTCCGACGCGCGTGAGCCAAATTCCGAATGGGACAACAGGGCGATTTTCGGCGTGATGCCGAAATCACGCACCCGTTCGGCGGCCAGCAGGGTGCATTCGGCAATCTGCTCGGCGCTGGGGTCGATGTTCACATAGGTGTCGGCAAAGAAATAGGTGCCACGGTCACTGGTCAGCGCGGTCAGCGCATAGGCGGATTGCAGGCCGGGCTTCAGCCCCACCACGCCCAGGGTGTAATCCAGTTGCTTGGGGAAGCGCCCCACCACGCCGGCAATCATCGCATCGGCCTCGCCGCGGTAGACCATCAGGGCGGCAATCACCGACGGGCGGGTACGCACGATGGTCTTGGCGGTGGCCGGGGTAATGCCCCTGCGGGCCAGCAGCTGGTGGTAGAGGGTCCAGTATTCCCGGTAACGCGGGTCGTTCTGCGGATTGGTCAGTTCAAAATCCCGCCCTTCTTCCAGGCGCAGGCCCAGGCGCTGGATGCGCATGTGCACCACATCGGGCCGGCCAATGAGTATGGGACGGGCCAGCCCCTCGTCCACCACCTGTTGCACGGCCTTGAGCACCACCGGCTCCTCGGCTTCGGCGAAAACCACGCGCTTGTCGGCCTTCTTGGCGATTTCGAACAGGGGCTTCATCAGCAAGCCGGTGCGGAAGACGAATTGATCCAGCCGTTCCTTGTAGGCCTGCAGATCCTCGATGGGGCGGGTGGCCACCCCGCTTTCCATGGCAGCCTGGGCCACGGCCGGGGCCAGCGAGGAGAGCAGGCGCGGGTCAAAGGGCTTGGGGATCAGGTAGTCCGGGCCAAATTTCAGTGGCTCGTCCCGCAGGATGGGGGTGCCGGTTTCCTCCACTTCCATGCGTGCCAGCTTGGCCAGGGCGTGCACGCAGGCCATCTGCATTTCGTCGTTGATGCAGGAGGCGCCCACATCCAGCGCGCCGCGGAAGATGTAGGGGAAGCACAATACATTGTTGACCTGGTTGGGGTAATCGGAACGGCCGGTGGCGATGATGGCATCCGGGCGCGCTTCCCGTGCCACTTCCGGCATGATTTCCGGCACCGGGTTGGCCAGCGCCATGATGATGGGCTTGTCGGCCATGGTCTTGACCATCTCGGCGGAGAGCACGCCGGGGGCGGAAACGCCGAGAAACACATCCGCGCCCACGATGGCTTCGGCCAGGGTGCGTTTGTCGGTGTCCACGGCGTAACCGGCCTTGCGCGGGTCCATGTCTTCACTGCGACCGATGTACACCACGCCCTTGCGGTCGGTCACCAGAATGTTTTCCCTCTTCACGCCCAGCTTCACCAGCAGGTCCAGGCAGGCCATGCCGGCGGCACCGGCGCCGGAAGTGACCAGGCGGATTTCATCGATGGGCTTGTCGACCACATAGAGCGCATTGAGGATGGCGGCGGCGGTGATGATGGCCGTGCCGTGCTGGTCATCATGAAAGACGGGAATCTTCATCCGCTCGCGCAACTTGCTTTCCACCACAAAGCATTCCGGCGCCTTGATGTCTTCCAGGTTGATGCCACCGAAGGTGGGTTCCAGCGCGGCGATGATTTCCACCAGCTTGTCCGGGTCCTTTTCCTCGATTTCGATATCGAAGACATCGATATTGGCGAATTTCTTGAACAGCACCCCCTTGCCTTCCATCACCGGTTTGGCAGCCAGCGGGCCGATGTCACCCAGGCCCAGCACGGCGGTGCCGTTGCTGATCACGGCCACCAGATTGCCGCGGGCTGTCATGCGGGAGACATTCAGCGGGTCTTCCACAATGGCCCGGCTGGCGGCGGCCACCCCCGGCGAATAGGCCAGGGCCAGGTCTTCCTGGGTAGTCAGCGGCTTGGTCGCCACCAGCTTGATCTTTCCGGGCAGTGGATATTCGTGATAGTGCAGAGCCTGTTCGTTCAGCTTGTCGTCGGTGGGCATGGTCTGACCTGTGGACGGGAAAGGGCGTATTGTTCCATAAAACCGGGACTATCCCAAATGGTAGGGAGCCGGTGGACTGGGGTGTTGCAACATCAAGGATGGATGGATACTTGGGTTTTTTCTTGACGGTGCGTCAATATTGGCCATACAATAGCGAAATCATTAAAATGACGGACCGTCAGAAATGTGCCCGAGAATTGTGACTGATGAAGACCGGCAGCAGCGTGACCGGGAATTGCTGGATACGGCGCTGGAGCTGATTCAACAGGACAACCTCACTTCTTTGAGCATGGACAAGCTGGCTGCCAATGTACCCTACAGCAAGGGGACCGTCTACAACCATTTTTGCAGCAAGGAAGATCTTTTACTGGGCTTGTGCAACTGCGGCATGGAGATCGTGGCCGACCTGTTCGACCGGGCAGCGGGTATTCAGGGGAGTGGCCGGGACCATGTTTTCGCTCTGACCTATGCCTATCTGCTCTACGCGCTGTTATACCGGGACCAGTTTTTTCTGCATGTGCAGTCGAAAACGCCTTCCCTGTATGAAAAGGGCTCACAGGAACGACTGGAGCGGAACCTTCAACTGGAAGAACGGCTACTGGGCCATGTGCTGCAGGCAGTGGAACAGGCCATTACCGAAGGGAATCTGCAACTGAAGCCCGGCTGGGACAGCATGCAGGTGGCCTTTCATCTCTGGGCGAGTGCTTTTGGAGCCATTGCTGTGGCCAGTATCAAATCACAATCCCCCGGCCCCATGCGGGTGCAATTCAAGCGGGAAGTATTCAACCAGATGGCACTGATACTGGATGGGCTGGGTTGGAAGCCATCCACCAGTGCATGGAAGGCGTGCCCCGTGCTACAGCAACTGGAAACCATTTACCAGTCGGAACTCGAGGCACTGGAGAAACAGGGCATCTCCCTGAGTATTCCGGCAACCTGCAGTCAAGGAGAAAACGCATGAACCCCTTTTCCCGATTCAGTATTGATCACCCCTGGGTGGTTTTGCTCCTG
>JALWTZ010000251.1 GCA_026993285.1 Lysobacterales bacterium
GTGCTGTTCACCGCCGACCTCATCCCCGGCCTGCCCTGGGTGCATTTGCCCATCACCATGGGCTATGACCGCTGTGCCGAAACCGTCATCGACGAGAAGGCGCGGGTACTGGCGCAGGCGGTGGAGCGGGGCTGGGCCTTTTTCTTCACCCACGACCCCGACACCGCCCTGGCCCGGGTGGAACAGGATGAAAAAGGTCGCTATCGTGGCGTGCCGCTGGCGGATTAAACGTTAGCCGGCCTGTTCCAGTGCCTGTAGCAGGTCCTGCAGAATATCGTCCGGGTGCTCCAGCCCCACCGACAGGCGGATCAGCCCCGGGGTAATGCCCACGGCCTGGCGGTCTTCCTCGCTCAGCTTGGCGTGGGTGGTGGAAGCCGGGTGGGTGGCAATGCTGCGGCTGTCGCCCAGGTTGGCGCTCAGGGAACACAATTGCAGCCGGTCGAGAAAACGCCGGCCCGCTTCCAGCCCGCCTTCCAGTTCAAAGCAGACCATGGCCCCGCCACGGCGCATTTGCCGCCGGGCCAGTTCATGCTGCGGGTGGGAAGGCAGCTCCGGGTGGCGCACAAAGGCCAGGCCGGGCTGGTTTTCCAGCGCCCGGGCAATGTACAGGGCGTTGTCGCAATGGCGGTCCATGCGCACCGGCAGGGTTTCCAGCGATTTGCTCAGCACCCAGGCATTGAAGGGGGACAGGGAAGGGCCGGTCTGGCGGGCGAACCAGCGGATTTCATCCACCACCGCGCCCTTGCCCAGCACGGCACCGCCCATGACCCGGCCCTGGCCGTCGATGAATTTGGTGGCCGAGTGGGTGACCAGATGGGCGCCGAATTCCAGCGGCTTCTGCAGCCAGGGGGTGGCGAAGGTGTTGTCCACATTCAGCAACAGCCCGTGGGCATCGGCCAGTTGCCCCAGAGCTTGCAGATCGGCCAGTTTCAGCCCGGGGTTGGACGGGGTTTCCAGCAGAATCATGCGGGTGTTGGAGCGAATGGCCCGCTGGTAGGCTTCGAGATCATCAATGGGCACATAGCTGTGCTCGATGCCGAAGCGCGGCAGCAGGCGGGTGAGAATCTGGTGGGTGGAGCCGAACAGATCACGGGCGGCCACGAGATGGTCCCCCGCCTTGAGCACGCCCAGAAGGCTCAGGGTGATGGCCGCCATGCCGGTGGCACAGGCCACGCCGCTTTCCGCGCCCTCCAGCAGGCAGAGCCTGCGGATGAATTCATCCGGGTTGGGGTTGGTGAAGCGGCTGTAGAGGTTGCCCTCGATTTCATCGGCAAACAGGGCGCGGGCCTGTTCGGCATCGTCGAAGACGAAGCTGGAAGTCAGATACACAGGCGCGCTGTGCTCCTGCTGGCCGCTGCGGGGAATCTGCTCGCGGATCAGCCGGGTTTGCGGGTGCCAGGACTTGCTCATGCTTCATTCTCCGCGATGATCTCGAAACCGTGGGTGATCTCGGCGGTCTTCTCCAGCATGGCCACCACCGAGCAGTATTGCTGTACGCTCATGTGCACCAGCCGGGCCGTGCGTTTTTCGTCCAGTTGCCCCCGCAGGCGGAAGTGGATGTGGATGCGCTTGAACACGGCGGGAATTTCTTCCACCCGCTCGCCTTCCACCACGGCCTCCAGCTTCTCCAGCGGCTGGCGGGATTTTTTCAGCATCATCACCAGATCAAAGGCCGAGCAGGCCGCCAGCGCCGACAGCACGGCATGCATGGGGCGCATGCCCCGGCCCTCGCCCAGCTCGGTACCGGCGGCGCCGTCGAAATCCACCGTGGCGCCCTGTTCATCCCGGGCGCGGAAATGCACCTTGTCGTTGACCTGTTCCAGGGTGATTTTCATCGTGTATTGACCCGCTGTTTTTTCGCGAGTGTACCGGCAGGTTGCCCGCTCCGCCATCCCCCGGGTTGCGGGGGGTCAGTTTTTTTCTGGCTCCGTTTCTTCCGGCAAGCTCACCACTTCGGGGCGGGTGATTTTCAGCCGCCCCTGTTCCAGCAAGGCCTGGCGCAGCACATATTCGATCTGGGCGTTCAGGCTGCGCAACTCGTCATCGGCCCAGGCCTGCATGGCCTGCATCACCGGTTCGGAAATGCGCAGGGCAAAGGCCTTTTTCCGGCTCATGGGCTATTGCCGTTTCCGAGCAGATACACGGCCACGGCAACGATCACGATGGCAAATAGCAGGTTGGCCCCTGCGACCAGCGGCCCCAGATTGGGGCCGCCGGTTTGTTCCGCCTTGCGGGACAGCACGCGCATCAGGAAAAACGAGGCTACACCTTCGCCCAGCAAAAAAATGGCGATTAACGGATAAAGCAGGCTGCTGTTCATGTTGGCCTCCTCAGTACAGCGATCCGGCGTTGACCACCGGCTGGGTGGACTTGTCGGCGGTGAGCACCACCAGCAGGTTGCTGACCATGGCCGCCTTGCGTTCTTCGTCCAGCTCGACGATTTCCCGCTCGGAGAGCTTGGACAGGGCCATTTCCACCATGCTCACCGCGCCTTCCACAATGCGGGTGCGGGCGGAGATGATGGCGGCGGCCTGCTGCCGCTGCAGCATGGCGTTGGCGATTTCCGGCGCGTAGGCCAGGTGGCTGATGCGCGCTTCCACCACTTCCACGCCGGCGTTGTCCAGCCGGGCCTGGATGTCCTTCTGCAGTTGTTCGGCCACTTCCACCGGATGGGCGCGCAGGCTGATGGTGCCGTCGTCGTCGTCCTCGTTGTGATCGTAGGGGAAGCGGCTGGCCAGCCCGCGCAGGGCCGATTCGCTCTGAATGTTGACGAAATCCTCGTAGTCATCCACCTGGAATACCGCTTCGGCCGTATCCACCACCCGCCAGACCACCACGGCGGCGATCTCGATGGGGTTGCCGTCCAGGTCGTTGACCTTGAGTTTGTCGGATTCAAAATTGCGTACCCGCAGGGAAACGCCCTTCTTGCTGAAAAAGGGGTTGGCCCATCGCAGGCCGGGCTGGCGATCCGTGCCCCGGTACTCGCCGAAAAGCTGCAGCACCTTGCCTTCATTGGGCTGCACCATGTACAGCCCGCCCAGCAGGACGAATTCCACCACCAGCAGCACAATGCTGGCAATCAGCATGGGGATGTTCTGGCCGCTGGCCGAGAGAATCACGCTCCAGATTGTCAGTGCCAGCGCGACCAGCAGTATCACCAGCATCATCAGGCCGGAATAGGTGTTGTAACGGATTTCTTTCAACATGGTATGGACCTCCGTACCGTTTCAGTACGTTAAATGATATCACAGTGATATCATTTTTCAAGCACGCGCCCAAGTTGTTGCTGCAGTGCGGGCAGGATTTCCGCTTCAAACCACGGGCGCTCTCGCAGCCAGCGGCGATTGCGCGGCGAGGGGTGGGGCAGGGGGAAATACCGGGGCAGATAGTCCTGATAATGGCGCACCGTCTCGCCCAGCGTGGCTTTGCGGCGTGCGCCGAGAAAACCTTGTTGCGCGTACTGGCCAATCAGCAGGATCAGGCGGATCTCCGGCATGGCCGCCAGCAGGGGCGGGTGCCAGCGGGGCGCGCATTCCGGCCTGGGAGGCAGATCGCCGCTCTTGCCCTTGCCGGGATAACACAGGCCCATGGGCATGATGGCGATGGCCGGGTCGTTGTAGAACCGCGCCCGGTCCATCCGCAGCCACTGGCGCAGCAGATCCCCGCTGGGGTCGTTCCAGGGCAGGCCGGTTTCATGCACCTTGCGCCCGGGTGCCTGGCCCACGATCAACAGCCGGGCCTGCGGGCGGGCCACCACCACCGGCCGGGGTGTATGGGGCAGGTGTTCCGCGCACAGGCGGCAGGCCTGGATGTGTTGCAGCAGGGTTTTCATGAGGGTTACCCGCACGTCTCAGGCATGAGTTACCACCTGAATTTGGCATGATTGTAGCTTGTAATGAATTGGTGTAAGGCGGTTTATTAAGCTTGGAGTTGATGCTGTTTCAAATCCGGCTATTTCACAGAGTTCTACAGATCGTTGTCGTATTTCACCACATGCAGTCAATTTACCGCTAACAGCAGGCTGGCAATCTTACCCGTTACTGCAACAGGATATTTGTGTGATGTTCCGGGTTGCCATGCAACCCTGCGGCGGGCCAATGCCACAGGTGTGCGTGTTTTTCCCGCCAGTGTGCAACGCTCCAATGCCCGTCCGGCCACAATTCCAGCAACACCGCGCCCTGCCCACCGGTGAAATGCATGTGGCTGTGGCTGCTCTGGTAGCGGGCCATCACCTCGGGTTTGGGAAAGTCGAAGCGGTTGTGCCGTCCGGCGGCGAATACGGCATGGTGTGGCCGGGCACGGCGGACGAATTCCGGGCTGGAGGCCGAACGGCTGCCGTGGTGGCCGGGCAGCAGCACGTCCAGCGGGAAGATCTCCGGGTTCTTTTGCAACAGCACCCATTCCACCGTGCTGCCGGCGTCACCGGGCAACAGCAGGCGGTGATCCCGCCACTGCACCAGCAGCACGCAAGAGCTGTCATTGCCCAGGTAGGGCTGGCCGGCCCGGGGGTAGAGAAAACGAAAACGCAGCGCGCCCCATTGCCACTGCTGGTCCCGATGGCAGGGCGTGGCCTGGGGAAAGCGCCGGCGGGCACTGCTGTAGAAATGCGCCACCGGCACGTTGCGCAGCAGAGCGGCGCTGCCACCGGCATGGTCGTCATCGGCGTGGCTGGCGATATAGGCATGGATTTGCCGGATGCCTTGGGTGCGCAAAAAGGGCAGCAGCACCCGTTCGCTCATGGAACCGCCATTGCGAAAACTGGGGCCGCTGTCATAGACCAGTGTTTTGCCCCCGGCCTGCAAGACGGCGCTCAGGCCCTGACCCACATCCAGCACCCACAGGCGCAATACCGGCTGTGGCGCCAGGCCGCGCGCGCCCGTCACCCAGACGGGCATGGCCAGCAACAGGGCCAGCGCGGCGAGCGTCAGCCGCTGCCGGGGGCGGCGGTACAGCCAGAACAACAGGGCGGCCAGGCTGAACAGCCAGGGCCAGGCCGGCCCGGGGGCTTGCCAGACCATGCCCGGCATGCTCGCCAGCGCATCCAGCCCCTGTTGCACCCCGGCCAGCGCGCTTGCGGTGGCCGCCAGCAGCCATTGCCCGCCTTCCGGCCAGAAGACAGCCAGCAGCAGCCCCAGCAAACCGGCGGGCAACAGCAGCCAGCCCACCAGCGGAATCAGCAGCAGGTTCACCGGCAAGGCCAGCAGGCTGGCGCGGCCAAACCACAACAGCCCCAGCGGCACCATGGCCAGGGAAATGGCCAGCTGTGCGTGTAAGGCCTGCCGCCAGCGCCGCTGGCCGGGGTCGCCACTGGCCAGGGCCAGCACGGCCACCGCCACGAAAGAGAGCCAGAAACCGGCGCCGAGGATCTGGGCCGGATTCAGCAG
>JALWTZ010000252.1 GCA_026993285.1 Lysobacterales bacterium
TGGATCGACAAGCTGATCATGGCCGGCTCCGTGGTGGGCATGAGCGTGAGCTTTCTCATCGTCATCATCGCCTTCCAGGTGATTTTCTCCTCCAGCTACGGGCTCAACTGGTTCCCGGTGCTGGGCTGGGATGTCTACAGCTTCTGGGACTACCTGCGCTATGTCACCGTGCCCACCCTGGCTTCCGTGTTCGTGGCCCTGGGCTACAACACCCGCTTCTACCGGGCGGTCATCGTCGAGGAGATGGGGCGGGACCATGTACGCACCGCCCGGGCCTATGGCGCCGCGCCGGCGGAGTTGCTGTTCAAGTCCATCCTCAAGAACAGCCTGATTCCCATCATCACCCGCATCATGTTTTCCATTCCGCTGGTGGTGGTTTCCGGCTCCCTGCTGATCGAAAGCTATTTCGGCATTCCCGGCGTGGGCAAGGTGGCCTTCGATGCCATCACCACCGGTGACCAGCCCATTCTCAAGGCGGTGGTGGGGCTGACGGCGGTGCTGTTTGTCATCGTGCTGATCATCAACGACATCCTGTACAAGGTTGTGGACCCGAGGGTTTCCTTGAAATGAGTCAACCGAATACCGCTTGCGCCGTGGAAGTGGCCACGGAAGAACCCCGCGCCCGTGAAAGCCTGTGGTCCAAGGCCCTGTACAAGTTTGTGCACGACCGCATGGGCATGTGGTCACTGGCGGTGGTGGCCCTATACGGCGTCATCGCCCTGGGCGTGTGGGCCGACATCTGGGGCCAGGGCTGGAGCGCCAACGACGGCCCCATGTGGGCGCCGCCGTCGAAGGAATACTGGCTGGGCACCAATATCATTGGCCAGGATATTTTCCAGCGGGCCATCTTCTCCACCAAAACCGCCTTCGAGGTGGGCCTGGTGGTGGCGGTGCTGTCCACCATTCTCGGCGGGCTGCTGGGGGCGCTTTCCGGCTTTTTCAGCAACCGCTGGGCCGATGAGCTGATCCTCTGGCTGATGGGCGTGCTGGACTCCATCCCTTTCTACCTGTTCGTGGCCGCCATCGCCTTTGCCCTGTCCGGCTTTCCCTATGCCATGCATGTGGCCATGGTGCTCACCTTCTGGACGGCCACCGCCCGCCTGGTGCGCGGCGAGGTGATCAAGCTGAAGAACTTCGAGTTTGTCGAGGCGGCGCGGGCCATCGGCGTGCCCCAGTTCACCATCATCTTCCGCCATATCCTGCCCAACACCTTCCACATCCTGCTGGTGCAGGCCACCATCGTCTTCGTGGGCGCCATCAAGTCGGAGGTGATCCTGAGTTTCCTCGGCCTGGGGGTGAAAAACGGCGTGTCCTGGGGGCTGATGATCGCTGAATCCACCCAGGAAGTGCAGGCCGGCCATTTTTCCAATTTCATCACCGCCTCCGCCTTTCTCTTTGTGCTGGTGATGGCGTTCAACATGTTCTCCGACGCATTGCAGGATGCGCTGGACCCGAAGAAGGTGCAATGAGATGAGCGCGGTGGAACCCTTGATCAGCGTGCGCAACCTGCGCATCGAGTTCAATACCGAGCGCGGCGTGGTACGCGCCATCGACGATGTGAGCTTCGACATCCTGCCCGGTGAAACCCTGGGCGTGGTGGGTGAATCCGGCTGCGGCAAGTCGGTGACTTCCCTGGCCATACTCGGGCTGATTCCCTCGCCGCCGGGGCGCATCGTTTCCGGCAGCATCCGCCTGCAGGGCCGCGAGCTGGTGGGCCTGCCGGAAGCGGAATACCGCAAGGTGCGCGGGCGGGAGATTTCCATGATCTTCCAGGAACCCATGACCGCGCTGAACCCGGTGTTCACCGTCGGCAGCCAGATGGTGGATGTGCTGGTGCGCCACAAGCAGCTGACCCGCAGGCAGGCGCGCCAGGTGGCCATCGACATGCTGGCCAAGGTGGGCATTCCCTCGCCGGAAAAGCGCATCGATGAATACCCGCACCAGCTCTCCGGCGGCATGCGCCAGCGGGTGATGATCGCCATGGCGCTGTCCTGCGGCCCCAAGCTGCTCTTGGCCGACGAACCCACCACCGCCCTGGATGTGACCACCCAGGCGCAGGTGATGGAGGAAATCGTCCAGCTGCAGGAGGAATTCGGCACCGCCGTGGTGCTGGTCACCCATGATCTGGGCGTGGTGGCGGAAACCTGCCAGCGGGCGGTGGTGATGTATTGCGGCAAGGTCATCGAGGAAGCGGAAATCGAAACCCTGTTCCACCACCCCAAGCACCCCTACACCCGCGGCCTGATGGATTCCATCCCCCGCATTCGTGACGAGAAAAAAGCGGAGCTGCCCACCATTCCCGGCACGGTGCCGGATCTGCTGCACCTGCCCAAGGGCTGCCGCTTTGTTGATCGCTGTTTTCAGGCACAGGAGCGCTGTTGCCAGGGTGAGCCCGCGCTGGAGCGCCAGGCCGATGGCAGCCAGGTGGCCTGTTTCTTCCCGCTGGAGGCCGGCGCATGAGCGAGATACTGCTGGAAGTACGCGAACTGAAAAAACATTTTCCCATCAAGGGCGGGTTTTTTCGCCGCACCGTGGGCTGGCTCAAGGCGGTGGATGGCGTCAGCTTCCAGCTGCGCGCCGGCCGCACCCTGGGGCTGGTGGGGGAATCCGGCTGTGGCAAGTCCACCCTGGGCCGGGCCATCCTGCGCCTGCATGAGCCCACCGCCGGTCAGGTGATCCTGGACGGGGTGGACATCACCGCCCTGGATCATCAGGCCCTGGTGGCCCAGCGGCGCAACATGCAGATCATCTTCCAGGACCCCTACGCCTCTCTCAGCCCGCGGCGTACCATTCTGCAAACCCTGCTGGAACCGCTGGAAACCCACGGCATCGGGGATGATGCCAGCCGGCGGGCACTGATTCAGGAACTGCTGGACATCGTCGGCCTGCGTCCGCATGTGCTGCACCGCTACCCGCACGAATTCTCCGGTGGGCAGCGCCAGCGCATCGGCATCGCCCGCGCCCTGACCCTGAACCCCAAGTTCATCGTGGCCGACGAGGCGGTATCGGCGCTGGATGTTTCCGTGCAATCACAGGTGCTCAACCTCATCGCCCGCCTGCAACGGGAAAAGCACATCTCCTTCCTGTTCATATCCCACGATCTGGCGGTGGTGCAGCACATTTCCGACGATGTGGGCGTGATGTACCTGGGCCAGCTGGTGGAAATGACCTCGGCGGAGAAACTCTACCGCGAGCCGAAGCACCCCTACACCCAGGCGCTGCTGTCGGCCATTCCGGTGCCCGACCCCCGCAAGCGGGCCAAGCGGATTATACTGGAAGGCGATGTGCCCTCGCCGCTGAACCCGCCGCAGGGCTGCCATTTCCACCCGCGCTGCCCGCAGGCGAAGGACATCTGCCGCCAGGCCATGCCCGAGCAGGTCAATCTGGGCGATGCGGAAGACCCGCACCTGATCCGCTGCCACTTGTATACCTGAGCCGGCAATGCCATTATCGGCGCAGCCAACCCTGGGAGATTGCCACATGCGCCGATTTGCCCCGTTCCTGCTGGTTGCCGGAATGCTGACCCTGCTGACCGCCTGCCAGCCCAATTTGAAAAAACCGCTGGTGGACATTCGCGGTCTCCAGCCCGTGGCGCTGCAACAGGGGCGCTTTCTGTTGCGGCTCAAGCTGGAAAACCCGGTCAGGCGGGCCTACCGCATCGAAAGCATCGAGGCCCTGATCAAGCTGGACCCGCAACTGCACCTGCGGGGCCAGACGCAAACCCCGTTGGAAATCGGCAAGAACGCCACCGAGCTGGTGGAACTGGAAGTGCGGCGCACCCAGTTGAGCAAGATACTCTGGACCGCCTTCATCAACCGCCCCGGCGAGGCCATGCCCTACACGGCGGAAATCACCCTGCGGCTGGACGGCGGCAAGGTGTGGAAGCAGGAAATCAAGGGCAAGCTGTACAAGGTGCCGGGCAAGCCCTGGCACCTGCGAGGCTGATGGCATTCGGCCGGCTCTGGTGGCTGGTCTTTACCGCTGTACTGGCCTGGTCGGCCTGGCAGCCCCATGATTACCCCACCTGGTGGCTGGAGGTCATCCCGGCGCTGGTGGCCGCCGCCGTGCTGTTCTTCACCCGCCGGCGTTTTCCCCTCACCCCCATGCTGTATCTGCTGATTCTGTTGCACAGCATCATTCTCATGGTGGGTGGGCACTACACCTACGCGGAAGTGCCGCTGGGGCAGTGGTGGATGGACTGGTTGGGTTTTGCCCGCAACAACTACGACAAGCTGGGGCATCTGGCCCAGGGCTTTGTCCCGGCGCTGGTGGCGCGGGAGCTGTTCATCCGCCTGCGCATCGTGCGGGGCCACCGCTGGCAGGGGTTTCTGGCGGTGTGCGTGGCCCTGGCCATCTCCGCCTTCTATGAGCTGATCGAATGGTGGGTGGCGCTGCTCTCCGGCCAGGGGGCCGAAGCCTTTCTCGGCACCCAGGGCTATGTCTGGGACACCCAGTCCGACATGTTCATGGCCCTGATCGGTGCCGGCATCGCGGTATGGACGCTGGGCCGCTGGCAGGACCGGCAGATCAGCCGCCTGGCTCAGGCCTGAGCACAGACGGGCTGGTCAGGAGCCACGAAAACCATGGACCCGGACCAGCCCGCCTTGCGCGCATGCTTGGCCTTGCGGCGATACTTGCTGCGGTCACGAAAGACCTGCGCCCGCTGAAAACGGGCCGCGTGTTTGGCCACCGGGTTGTTGCGCGGTGGCGCCTTGGTTTTCTTCTTCATGGTGCATTCTCCATTTTGGGGCGGCGGAATATAACGCGCCGGTTTGGGGTGTGCAAGTGTGCGTGAACCATCATGGGTCGCGATCTCTGGCAGCTGTTGGTATCCTAGCGAAATCAGCAGCAGAAACCAGGCATTGACCATGATCAGACAACTGACCGCCATTATTGAAAAGGAAGATGGCATGTACGTGGCCCTCTGCCCCGAAGTGGACGTGGCCAGCCAGGGCGAGACGGTCGATGAAGCCCGGGCCAATCTGAAAGAAGCACTGGAGTTATTCTTTGAGACGGCTTCTCCGGAAGAAGTTCGATCACGGCTTCATGAAGAAGTCTATGTTACGCAACTGGAGGTTGCGATTGGGTAAGTCGAAGGTATTCTCCGGCAAGGAGATTTGCCAAATCCTTCAGGCCCGTGGTTTCCATGAAGCGAGAAGAAAGGGAAGCCATATCATCATGCAGAAAACCCTGTCTGGCAGTACCATCACGGTTGTGGTGCCAGATCACAAGGAAATTCGCCCGGGAACACTGGCTTCCATTATTCGTCAATCGGGTGTTGGAAAATCTGCGTTTGAATAAACACGCAGGATGTTCTTGCTAACCCTGGAAATGCCGGCAAGGCAAGTTGTGAACTACTGTGGTTGTAACCAC
>JALWTZ010000253.1 GCA_026993285.1 Lysobacterales bacterium
TCCCCGTCCAGCAGGCTGAGACTCCCGTCTTCCTCGGCATTTTCTTCTTCCGTGGCCATGAAACGATGCTTGCCCCGGGTTTGGTAGAAGGCTTCCATGCCCTGTCGCAGGGCCTGGAGGTATTCGTCGGTAAAGCGGGTCTGGATGACGCGCATTTGACGCATGCCGGCCAGCCAGGTTTCCTGTTCCTGGTTGCTTTTGCATTGCCGGGCTTTTTCAAAGAGTTCGTCGTCGAATTTCTCGAACAGGGTCTGAATGGGGGCGACCAATGTACTGGCGAGCTGGGTCGACACCCGCTGCAACGGGTGGTTCAGTGGGATCTTGTTCGTTATGGTTCGATTCAAGGCGAAATCCTTCTCAAGGTGCCCGCTCAGGTGTTCGCATTGTAACCATTTCGCTGACGCACTGTCATCCACATGATGGTTTTTTGTACAGAAACTTATCCCCATGGGGCGTTCATTCAGTTGTGGGGCTCGCGTACAATGCCGCTGGAGAATCTGGATGCTGGAGTGAAGCATGAATCTTCTTGTCATAGGTGGCGGTGGCCGTGAACATGCCCTGGCCTGGAAACTGGCGCAGTCCGAACGGGTGGACAAGGTCTATGTCGCGCCGGGAAATGCGGGCAGCGCACGGGAAGCCGGGGTGGAAAATGTGCCCATTGCTGCCGAGGATATCGATGGTTTGCTGGATTTTGCCCGGTCGGCAGGTGTGAGCCTGACCGTGGTTGGCCCCGAAGCCCCGCTGGTTGCCGGCGTGGTGGATCGTTTTCAGCAAGCTGGCCTGGCTTGTTTCGGGCCTACGGCTGCGGCGGCCCGTCTGGAAGGTTCCAAGGCTTTCAGCAAGGATTTTCTTGCCCGTCATGGCATACCCACGGCCCGTTATGCCACTTTTGAAACGGTGGAGCCGGCGTTGGCCTGGGTACGAGAGCATGGCGCGCCCATCGTGGTCAAGGCCGATGGGCTGGCTGCTGGCAAGGGCGTTATCATCGCACAGACAGTGGAAGCGGCGGAAGCGGCCATACGGGACATGCTGGCTGGCAACCGCTTTGGTACAGCAGGCCATCGGGTGGTGGTGGAATCCTTCCTCGAGGGAGAGGAAGCCAGTTTTATCTGCATGGTGGATGGCGAGCATGTCTTGCCGCTGGCCTCTTCTCAGGATCACAAGGCCCGGGATGAAGGGGACCAGGGGCCGAATACCGGTGGCATGGGTGCCTATTCCCCCGCGCCGGTGGTGGATGCGGCCATGCATGATCGTATCTTGCGGGAAGTGATTCAACCGGTAGTGCAGGGCATGGCGTCCGAGGGGCATCCTTTTACTGGCTTTCTCTATGCCGGCCTGATGATCGCACCGGATGGTACGCCGAATGTACTGGAGTTCAATGTGCGTTTTGGCGACCCGGAGACCCAGCCCATTCTCCTGCGCCTGCAATCCGATTTGCTGACACTCTGTGAGGCGGCGCTGGCAGGGCGGCTCGATCAGGTGCAGGCTGACTGGGACAATCGCCCGGCGCTGGGCGTGGTAATGGCGGCGGAAGGCTACCCCGACAGCGTGCGTAAGGGAGATGTCATTGAAGGGCTGGACGGGGTGGACAACGATGTAGTGAAGGTTTTTCACGCTGGAACGGCATTGCGTGATGGTCAGGTGGTGACGGCTGGCGGGCGTGTCCTGTGTGTTTGTGCCCTGGGCGATGATCTGCGCCAGGCTCGGGATCGTGCCTATCAGGCCGTGGGTCGGATCCACTGGCCAGGTGCCTTTTACCGTGGTGATATTGGCCACCGCGCACTCAATCGCCCCTGAGGATATATTCAAACTATTGCATATTGTGCAATGACGGGCCGCCGCATTTCCGGTAGAATGGTCTCCCGGTTCGGCAGCGCTGGCTGCCTTTTTCTGTTTGACCGGGAATATTCATGACTTCACTGATTTTCGTGACTGGTGGCGTGGTCTCTTCGCTGGGCAAGGGCATCGCCTCCGCCTCGCTTGCAGCTGTATTGGAATCCCGTGGCCTCAAGGTCACCATGCTCAAGCTGGACCCGTACATCAATGTGGATCCGGGCACCATGAGCCCGTTTCAGCACGGCGAGGTTTTTGTCACCGCCGACGGTGCGGAAACCGATCTGGATCTGGGTTACTACGAACGCTTTGTGCGCACCCGCATGAGCCGGGACAACAACTACACCACTGGCCAGATCTACGAAAATGTCATCCGCAAGGAACGCCGGGGTGATTATCTGGGCGGCACCGTGCAGGTCATCCCGCACATTACCGATGAGATCAAGCGCTGCGTGCGCAAGGCCGCCGAAGGCTATGATGTGGCCATGGTGGAAATCGGTGGTACGGTTGGGGATATCGAATCCCTGCCCTTTCTGGAAGCCATTCGCCAGCTGGGGGTGGAAGAGGGGCCGAGCAATGCCCTGTTCATGCATCTGACGCTGGTGCCTTACATTCGGGCAGCCGGTGAAATCAAGACCAAGCCTACCCAGCATTCGGTGAAAGAGTTGCGTTCCATTGGCATTCAGCCGGATATTCTTCTCTGCCGTACCGAATGCCCCATCAGTGATGAGGAACGGCGCAAGATTGCCCTGTTCACCAATGTGCCCGAACGTGGCGTGATTCCGGCGATGGATGTGGACAACATCTACGCCCTGCCAGCCTACCTGCGCGAGCAGGGGCTGGATGATCTGGTGGTGGAACGCCTGGGCCTCAAGGCGGGTGAGCCCGATCTGTCGGAATGGCAGGAAGTGGTGGACGCCATGGCAAACCCGCAGGCGGAAGTGGATATCGCCATGGTAGGCAAATATGTAGAGCACTCGGATGCCTACAAATCCCTGATCGAAGCCCTGCGCCATGGTGGGCTGGACGATCGGATCCAGGTCAATATTCACCCCATTGATGCCAGCCGCCTGGATGATGGCGATACCAGCACACTGGCTGATTTTGATGCGGTGCTGGTGCCCGGCGGCTTCGGCAAGCGTGGATTTGTCGGCAAGCTCAATGCCGTGCGATTCGCGCGTGAACAGCAAGTGCCCTATCTGGGTATTTGTCTGGGCATGCAGGTGGCGGTGATCGAATATGCCCGCCATGTGGCCGGGCTGGAAGGTGCCAATTCCACCGAGATGGAGCGCCAGTGTGAACACCCGGTGATTGCCCTGATTACCGAGTGGCTGGATGCTTCCGGTGAAGTGAAAAAGCGTAACGAAACTTCCGATCTGGGTGGCACCATGCGCCTGGGCGAGCAGGGCTGCCGGCTCAAGGCCGGTACGCTGGCACACCGCATGTATGGCGCTGACATCATTCATGAACGCCACCGCCACCGTTATGAATTCAACAACTACTACCGTCAGCCACTGGAAGATGCCGGGCTGGAGTTTTCCGGTCGCTCTCTGGACGATACACTGGTGGAAGTCATTGAAATACCGGAACATCCCTGGTTTGTGGCCTGCCAGTTCCATCCGGAATTCACCTCCACGCCGCGTGATCGCCATCCCCTGTTTACCGGTTTTATCCGCGCCGCCCTGGCGCATCGCCAGCAGAAGCGTCAGGCGGAGAAATGCGCATGAATCTGTGCGGTTTTGATGTGGGGCTGGACCGGCCCCTGTTTCTCATTGCCGGCCCCTGCGTGATCGAGAGCCGGGCCATGGCACTGGAAACCGCGGCAAGTCTGAAGGAAATCACCGACACGCTGGGCGTGCCCTTCATCTACAAATCCAGTTTTGACAAGGCCAACCGTTCCTCCGTGCACAGTTATCGCGGGCCGGGCATGGCCGAGGGGCTGAAGATTCTGGCGGAAGTGCGTGAACAGGTGGGCGTGCCCATCCTCACGGATGTCCATGAAGATACACCGCTGGATGAAGTGGCCGATGTGGTCGATGTACTGCAAACCCCGGCTTTTCTCTGCCGCCAGACCAATTTCATCCTGCGGGTGGCCCGTACCGGCAAACCGGTCAATATCAAGAAGGGGCAGTTTCTGGCCCCCTGGGACATGAAGCTGGTTGCGGAAAAAGCCTTGACCACCGGCAATCGGCAGATCATGGTCTGCGAGCGTGGCGCCAGTTTCGGTTACAACAACCTGGTTTCGGACATGCGCTCCCTGGCGGTGATGCGCGATACCGGCTGTCCGGTGGTTTTCGATGCGACCCACTCGGTGCAATTGCCCGGTGGCCAGGGTGCCAGCTCCGGCGGTCAGCGGGAGTTTGTGCCTGTGCTGGCACGCGCGGCAGTGGCTGCCGGCGTGGCCGGCCTGTTCATGGAAACCCACCCCGAGCCGGAAAAGGCCCTGAGCGATGGGCCGAATGCCTGGCCCTTGGGGCAGATGGCTTCCCTGCTTTCGGTGCTCAAGGCACTGGATGAGCAGGTCAAGGCGCAGCCCATGCATGAAAATGAATACTTGAATTTCGAGCAGGAACCATCATGAGCAAGATCAAGCATATTCAGGCACGGGAGATTCTGGACTCCCGTGGCAACCCCACTGTTGAAGCGGATGTGGTACTGGAAAACGGCATGTTGGGCCGTGCGGCGGTGCCTTCCGGCGCATCCACCGGCGCGCGTGAAGCCATCGAACTGCGTGACGGCGACCCCGCGCGCTATGGCGGCAAGGGTGTGCTGAAGGCCGTGGGGCATGTGAACGACGAGATCGCCCGCCTGCTGCAAGGCCGGGATGTTCACGACCAGGCTGCGCTGGATCAGGCCATGATCAGCCTGGATGGCACCGACAACAAATCCCGTCTGGGTGCCAACGCCTTGCTGGCCGTTTCCCTGGCCGCCGCGCATGCGGCCGCGGCCGATGCCGGCCAGACACTGTTCCGGTATCTGGCTGGAGACAAGCCGGTGGAACTGCCCGTGCCGATGATGAATATCATCAACGGCGGCGCTCATGCCGACAACAGTGTGGATGTGCAGGAATTCATGATCATCCCCGCCGGTTTTGATCGTTTCAGCGAAGCCCTGCGCTGTGGCGTGGAAATCTTCCATGCATTGAAAAAAGTCTTGCACGACCGTGGCCTGGCCACCACCGTGGGTGACGAGGGCGGTTTCGCGCCCAACCTTTCTTCCAATGAAGAAGCCATGCAGGTGATCGTGGAAGCCATCCATGCCGCCGGTTACGATCTGGGTACCCACGTCTGGCTGGGGCTGGACATCGCCAGTTCCGAATTCTACAAGGACGGCGTTTATACCCTGGGTTCGGAAAATCGCAGTCTGGATGCCGCTGGCATGGTGGATCTGCTGGCCGACTGGGTGGAACGTTATCCCATCATCAGCATTGAAGATGGCCTGGCTGAAGATGACTGGGCCGGTTGGAAGCTGCTCACCGAACGGCTGGGTGGCAAGGTGCAACTGGTGGGGGACGATCTGTTCGTGACCAATACCCAGATCTTCCAGGAGGGCATAGACCAGGGCATTGCCAACTCCATCCTGATCAAGCTCAACCAGATCGGCACCTTGACCGAAACACTGGAAGCCATTGAAATGGCCCGCAAGGCCGGTTACAGCGCGGTGATTTCCCACCGCTCCGGCGAGACGGAAGATACCACTATCGCCGACCTGGCCGTGGCCACATCCGCCACCCAGATCAAGACCGGCTCCTTGTCTCGTTCCGATCGTGTGGCAAAATACAACCAGTTGCTGCGTATTGAAGCGGCATTGGGTGGCGAAGCCTGCTATGCTGGCACCCGTGCCTTCAGGCACCTGAACGGTTGAAAGGCATGCCCAAGGGCATCAGGGAGAAGGGATGAAACTGTTGAACGCGGTATTGCTCCTGCTGTTGCTGGCCCTGCAAGGCCAGTTATGGCTGGGTGAGGGCGGCGTTCAGACCTGGCTGCATCACCGGGATCAGCGCATGGCCATGGAACAGACCATCGCACTGCGTCAAGCCCGTAATCAGGCCCTGCAGGCAGAAATCGATGATTTGACCCATGGCAATCTGACCGTGGAAGAAATTGCCCGTGAAGATCTGGGCTATATTCGCTCAGGCGAGCAGTTCATTCGCGTGGTGGATGCCAGCGAGCTGGTGCGCTAGCCCGGCCACCGCATGAAACAGCTGAAAGTATTCAACAGGCCGATGCCGAAAAAAAACATTTTGGAAGGATGGTTGCCACATCTTGGGTTGCCTTCCCGTACGGCCGCTGTGTTCATTGCGTGTAGCCGGGGGCTGTTTCCGGGCCAATGATCTGGGCGCTGGTACCCGCCGCCGGCGTGGGTCGCCGATTTGGCAGCACACTGCCCAAGCAGTTTCTGCCACTGGGTGAAAGTTCCGTACTGCAGCACACCATGGATACGCTGCTCTCCCACCCGCAAGTGGCCGGTGCCGTTGTCTGTTTGCATCCGGACTGGATGGATTTTCCCTTGAAACCGATAGCCGGCAAGCCGCTGGTTCGCATTGCGGGCGGGCAGGAACGGGCCGATTCCGTACTGGCTGGACTGCATGCCCTGCCATCGGCCTGTGACTGGGTGATGGTGCATGATGCGGCCCGTCCCTGCCTGCCCGCAGAAGATCTGCAAAAACTGATCAATGCCAGGAAAAACTTTCCCCAGGGCGCGCTGCTGGCCGCGCCCGTGCGGGACACCATGAAGCGTGGAGATGCCGATTACAAGGTTACGACCACGGTTGAACGGGCCCGGCTTTGGCACGCGCTGACTCCGCAGTTATTCCCGAAAATGGCGTTGACAGAGGCGCTGACCACTGCTTTGCAATCGGGTTTGTGCATCACCGATGAGTCATCGGCCATGGAAGCCGCGGGCGTGCGGCCGGGGTTGGTGCCCGGCAGCCATCGCAATATCAAAATCACCCACGCGGAAGACCTGGCCCTGGCGGCCTTTTATCTGGAGCATGCATCATGTTGAGAATCGGTCAGGGTGTGGATGTGCATGCCTTCTGCGCGGGAGACCATATCATGCTCGGTGGCGTGCGCATTCCACATCATCACGGTTTTGCAGCCCATTCCGATGGGGATGTGTTGTTGCACGCGCTGACGGACGCCCTGCTGGGAGCGCTGGGCTGGGGGGATATCGGTGAGTGGTTCCCGCCTTCGGAAGCACGCTGGAAGGATGCCGACAGCAGAACCTTGTTGACCACGGTCTGGCACAAGGCCCTGGCGCAGGGTTGGCGGCTGCAGAATGCAGACCTGACCGTGGTGGCGGAAGCCCCCCGACTGGGCCCGTGGAAGGGGGCCATCCGCACATCGGTGGCCAAATTGCTGCAGGTACAGGAAGAAACTGTCAGCATCAAGGCCACCACCACGGAAAAGCTGGGTTTTTGCGGCCGGGAAGAGGGTGTTGCCGCCCTGGCCGTGGTGCTGCTGCAGCATGGATGAAGCCTGGCGACTGACACCCTTGCGGGCCTGGCCACGCCTGCCCGTACAGGGGGTATATCGTTGTACCCCGGCTGATTTTGTTGTCGAGGAATGTCTGCAACCGGGGGAGGCGGGTGGTGAGCACCTGTGGTTGTGGCTGGAGAAGACGGGCCAAAATACCGCCTGGGTTGGCCAGCAGCTGGCACACTGGGCCGGCATCACCGCGCGGGATGTGGGCTGGGCCGGGCTGAAAGACCGCCATGCCGTTACGCGTCAGTGGTTCAGCCTGTATTTGCCGGGGCGAGAACCTCCCGCACTGGAGCGTCTGCAGATGGAAGGGGTACGGCTGTTGCATAGCCTGCGCCAGCCCTGCAAGCTGCGGCCCGGCGCCCATGCGGGCAACCGCTTCACGCTGGTGTTGCGTCAGCTGCAGGGTGATCACGCCTTGCTGGAGCAGCGCTTGAGAGATCTGCAACAAACGGGTTTTGCCAATGCCTTCGGTCCACAGCGCTTTGGCCGTGGTGGTGCCAACCTGGAATGCTTGCAACAGGCGCTGCAACGGGGGTACCCGCGATCAAAGGACAGCCGCATGATCTCCACGGGCCGGGCCTGGCTGTTCAATGAGCAGTTGCGCCTGGCCATCGAAAACCATCATTGGCAGCAGGAACGGGGCTGGCTGTGGGGGCGGTTTCACCGGGACCACCAGCCCGATGCCATCCAGCAAGCCGTGCGGGCACGCTACCCGCAGTTGTGTATCTGGCTGGAAGGCCTGCGCATGAACGCGGCAGCCCGCTCTTACCGGGTCAAGGCAGACGATCTGCAATGGCAGTGGTTGGCCGAGGATGTACTGCAATTGTGTTTTTCCCTGCCACCAGGCAGTTTTGCCACGGCTCTGCTGGCCGAGCTGGGGGATTTTGTTGACGGAGCCGGAACTGCGCTTGCTTGATTCAGTCCAATGAAAACCGTTTGTTCAGGAGGGAAATCGGTATGAAAATCATCCGACTTGCCGTCTTGCTGTCCAGCCTGCTGTGGCTGACGGCTTGTTCGACCCAGGGTGAAAACCGGCCAGCGCCGGTGGATGTGTATCGTCAGTATGTGCAGCAAAATCATCTGGATGCAGTCAGCAAGGTCAAGGCCTTTCACATGGCCGGCTGGCAGGCACTGGATGACCAGTGGCTGTTGTTGGACAATGCGCCCAGTCAGCCCTATCTGCTGCATCTGTCCATTCCCTGCACCGAATTGCGTTGGGCTAATCTGATTCAGGTGCGCCAAACCATGCCCCGGGTCCTGCAGGCAGATTTTGACAGCATTCATGTACCCCGGTCACCGGAAATACGCTGCACCATCGATGAAATCTACCCGCTGACACTTGCGCAAAAGGATGCAATCGGGAAGCTGTCGCGCAAGAAGACAGGCCACTGACGGGGAGAAGTACAAGGCCGGTTTCGGGCAAGGGGCTGGCATTAATCCTCGTTATCTGGCTCGAAAAAGCACCAGGCAATCCCCGGAAAGGCCTTGCGAAAATCCCTTTCCACCTGGTTGATGTCTGCAATCAGCCGGGTAGCGTCCTGTTGTTCTTCCATGCGTGCCTTGATGGCTACCATCAGGTCATTGCCCATCTGCAGGGTGAGCAGATTGTAGAGTTCGGCAATCTCGGGCCGTTCCACCAGCCAGGCCTGCATGGCGCGTCGGGTATCCGGTGCGGCGGATTGCCCGATCAACAGGGCCATGACTTCGCGGCCCACCGACAGTGCGACGACCACCAGCAGCAGGCCGATGCCAATGCTGCCCAGTGCATCGAATACGGGATTGCCGGTTACCATGGTGAGCAGGATGAAGCCCAGTGCCAGTACCAGGCCCAGCAGGGCGGCCAGATCTTCACCGAAAATGACCAGCAGGGCACTGTTGCGGCTTTCCCTGAACCATTCGAACCAGCCCAGTTCGCCCCGTTCCTTGTTGATTTCCTTCATGGCGCCGAGGAGTGAAAGCCCCTCGGCCACAATGGCAAAAACCAGTACGGCCACGGCCACCAGTGGCTGGTGCAAGGGTTCGGGGTTGTGCAGTTTGTGCCAGCCTTCATACAGAGAGAACATGCCGCCCATGCTGAACAGCATGACCGCCACCACAAAAGACCAGAAATACACGCTTTTGCCGTAACCCAGCGGGTATTCGTCACTGGGTGGGCGGCGGGATTGCTTCATGCCGAGGATCAACAGCAGCTGGTTGCCACTGTCGGCCGTGGAGTGGATAGCCTCGGCCAGCATGGCGCCGGAACCGGTGTACAAGGCCGCGGCAAACTTGGCGATGGCAATGGAAAGATTGGCAGCCAGCGCATAGAGCACTGAGCGCAGGGAATTGGCCTGAGCCATGGATTTTCCTCGAAATTTTCTTCCATTGTGCTTCAGCGGCTGGGCAAAGACAATTCCAGTGCACGCGAGAAAAGTTATATACCAATATTCCTCTTGTTTCCCGTGGCTTTTGGCGTTAAGGTTCCGTGAATGCTCTGAGCTTGGTCTCGGGGCAGTTCATGCAACCAGAACAACGAAAGATAGGGGATTAGACTGTGAAGAATCATCGCAAGTTGCTTTCCAGTGCCATCGCACTGGTCCTGGCCTCCTCTTTTGTTTTGCCGGCCTATGCCGACGAAGCAGAAGACGGCGACAAGAAAGATGAAAAGAGCGTGGAAGAGGTGCTGGTGACCGGTACCCGTTCCAAGCCCAGAACCGCACTGGATTCACCCGTGCCTATAGATTCTTTCAATTCCGAATTGCTGGAGTTGCAAGCCAGCGGTGACATGACCGAAAACCTGAAAAACCTGGTGCCGGCCTTTACCGCCACACCCTTTACCGGAGACGGTAGCGCCTTTGTTCGCTCTACCTCGCTGCGTGGTCTGCCGCCGGATGAAACTCTGGTGCTGGTCAACTCCAAACGCCGCCACCGTTCCGCCCTGATCCAGCATTTTGGCGCGGCCATGAGTGCCGGCTCTCAGGCTGCGGATATTGGCATGATCCCCAGTATCGCCGTGAAAAATGTGGAAGTGCTGCGTGATGGCGCAGCTGCCCAGTACGGTTCCGATGCCATTGCGGGTGTGCTGAACTTTATCCTCAAGGATTACGATGAAGGTGGCAAGGTGGAAGGCCAGGTGGGCCAGTTCTATGAAGGCGAGAACTCCTACAAGCTGGCGGCCAACATCGGCTTCCCGTTGAGCGAAAATGGCTTTGCCAACTTCAGCGCCGAATACCAGGACAATGAACAACTGATTCGTGGCTTCCAGCCTGCTGCTGCCCAGGCGGCCATTGATGCCGGCATTCCCAATGTGGGTCAGGACAGCCCCTACGATGGGGACACTCTGGCCCAGACCTGGGGCCGGCCCAAGAACTGGGGCCTGCGCACAGTCTGGAACATGGGGCTGGATCTGAATGACAGTATGGAAGCCTACATGTTCGGTAACTATGCGCAGACTTCCGGTACCTACCGTTTCTTTTATCGCAATCCCAACCACTCCAGCCTGCAGCCGCTGCCACTGGATCCCACCGATCCGTCCCAGGGCAATTTCTGCTGGTGTGATATATTGCCCGGTGGCTATACCCCTTATCTGGATGGTGATCAGCAGGACTTCAGCAACGCCGTGGGCGTACGCGGGGATATCTTCGGTGACACTCATTATGACGTGAGCTTTTCCTACGGATCCAACCTGTTGTCCTATACCCTGCACAACACCTTGAACCCCACCTATGGGCCAGAATCCCACCGTGTGTTCCACCCTGGGGATCTGAAGCAGTATGAAACCAACTTCAACGCGGATTTCTCCACCCCAATCAATGACAGCTTCAACCTGGCTTACGGTTTCGAATGGCGTCGTGAAACCTATGTGATGCAAGTCGGTGACCGTCAATCCTGGGATGCCGGCCCTTGGGCGCTGGTGGGTGGCTTGATCAACCCGGAAACCGGCCAACCCTACAGCAACCCGCCGGTGGGTGCCAACGGCATGAGCGGTACCACACCGGAATCCGCGGGTGAATTTGGCCGAAGCAACATCGCATTGTATACCGATGCGGAATGGGATGTCAGTGATGATTTCCTCATCCAGGCGGCCCTGCGTTATGAAGATTTCGAAGATTTCGGCAGCACCACCAATGGCAAGCTGGCCCTGCGTTATACCGTGAATGAGAACTTTACTCTCCGCGGTGGTGTCTCCAGCGGTTTCCGTGCTCCGACACCCGGTCAATCTCACTACACCGGTATCGTGACTACCTTCGACGGTGCAACTGGTTTGCAAACCCAGCAGGGCACGGTCAGCCCCACTTCCGACCTGGCCATCAGCCTGGGTGGTGCCGCTCTGAAGCCGGAAGACGCCTTCAACATCAACTTCGGTTTCACAGCCACGTTGGGTGAAGTGACTATTACCGCTGATACCTACAAGATCACGGTGGATAACCGGATTGTCAAGACGCAGGATATTCCTGTCAGTAACAACCCGCTGTTCTCCCGGGTGTCCTTCTACACCAACGGTCTGAACACCAAGACTACCGGTCTGGATATCGTGGCTGAATACGGTATGGATTGGGACAATGGTGCTACCACACACTTCAGCCTGGCCTACAACTACAACAAGACCGAAGTGACCAGCCAGAACCAGGTCAATGGCGTGAATCCGGTTTCGGATTCCACCATTTTCAACATTGAGAATAACCTGCCTAATGATCGTTTCTCAGGCGTCATCATGCACGAGTTCAGTGATTGGAAAGTCACTCTCCGGGCCAACTACTATGGCGCGACCATCGACGAGCGCAACAATCGCGAGCCTGTGGACTCTGCCTGGCTGGTGGATCTGGATGTGAACTACCACCTGAACGAGAACTGGGATCTGAACTTTGGTGCCAACAACCTGTTTGACACCTATCCCAACAAGATTCAGACCCGTGTCGCCAATGGACTGGCCTATCCGCGCAGAACCCCCATCGGCTACGATGGCGGCATGGCCTATTTCCGCGCCGTGTACAGTTTCTGAGCTGCGGAAACACGCTAACTTCAAGCGGGCCTTCTGGCCCGCTTTTTTTATGCCTGTACCTGGCGGTTGAATCATCCGTCTTGCCCTCTTGTGAGCCGGGTCTCTAGCGCGTAAGCTGCCCGTATCAAGCTGGTCATGAGGGCATCTGTCATGCGTATCCTGCTGTTTTTGCTATTTTTCTTCTCGACCCTGTTACAGGCAGCCCCGGTACTGCTGTACCATGTCAAGGGTTATACGCCGGCAGGAAAGGGCTGGAAGGATTTCGATGCCTTGCTGTTTGAAGAGGGCAAGGTGCTGGCTACGGGGCGATACGATCAGTTGCGTACAAGAGCGCCCATATGGAATCATCTGGATGGTCGGGGCGCAGTACTGTTGCCAGGCCTTACGGATGCCCACGGCCACCTGCTTTCACTGGGATTGACACTGAATCGGGTGGATTTGCGTGATGCGCACAGCCTGGTTGCCGCACTGTCACAGATCCGGATCTTTGCGGCCAGCCATCCACAACAGCGCTGGATTCAGGGTCGGGGATGGAATCAGGTTTTCTGGCAGGACAATGGCCAGCAGTTCCCCAAGCGACAGCAGCTGGATGAAGTCATCCATGATCGCCCGGTCTGGTTGCGGCGTATTGATGGCCACGCCGGCTGGGCCAATTCCAGGGCCTTGCAGCTGGCCGGTATCACCGCTGCAACGCTGGACCCGCCCGGTGGCAAGATTCTGCGGGATGCCCAGGGCAAACCCACCGGGGTGCTGATCGACAATGCCATGGAATTGGTGGAGAAAGCGATTCCCGAAATCTCCGCGCAGGAACGTGCTGCGGCACTGGAAGCAGCCATCACCCATCTGCAAGCGCAGGGCCTGACTGGCATGCACGATGCGGGTACGGAGCGGGGTACACTGCAATGGCTGCTGCGAAGGCAGGCAGAAGGGCGGCTGGACTTCCGTGTCTACGCCATGCTTTCGGCGGCCGACCCCCGATTCGACGACATGCTCAAGCTGGGGCCGGTGGAAACCGATCGCCTGTGGGTGCGCTCTGTCAAGCTCTATGCCGATGGCGCATTGGGTTCTCGTGGCGCCTGGCTGCTGGCGCCCTACGCCGATCAGCCCGACAGTACCGGCCTGGCCCTGACGCCGCCGGAAAAACTGCGGCAGCAGATTCGGCAACTGGCCGGCGCGGGCTGGCAGGTCAATGTGCATGCCATTGGAGACCGGGCCAATCGTGTGGCGCTGGATGCCTATGCCAGCTTGCGGGGAGATGCAGATGCCCATCATCTGCGTCACAGCATTGAACATGCGCAGATCATTGATCCGGTGGATATTCCCCGCTTTGCACAACTGGGTGTCATCGCTTCCATGCAGCCCACCCACGCCACCAGTGACATGAACATGGCCCCGGACCGGCTGGGGGCAAAACGCCTGGCGGGTGCCTATGCCTGGAGAAAGTTGCTGGACAGCGGCGCGCACATTGCGGCGGGCTCTGATTTTCCGGTGGAACTGGCCAACCCCTTTCATGGGCTCTATGCCGCCGTGACCCGCAAGACCCGCGATGGCCAACCCGAAGGTGGCTGGTTGCCGCAAGAGCGCATGACCATGGAAGAAGCCCTGCGTGCCTTCACCCTGGATGCCGCCTACGCCGCCTTCCAGGAAAAGCGCCTGGGCTCGCTGGAACCGGGCAAGCAGGCGGATTTCATTCTCATCGACACCGACCCGTTCAACAGCAAGCCGGAAACATTGTTGCGTACCCGGGTGCTGCAAACCTGGGTGGGTGGGCGGCGGGTTTACGCGGCTGAATAGTGCCTTCCGTTCATTTGTCAGGCATAAAAAAACCCGCAAGCCCTTCAGCTTGCGGGTTTTTGAATTCAGGTGGTGCCGAGGAGAGGACTTGAACCTCCACGGGGTTTCCCCCACTAGCACCTGAAGCTAGCGCGTCTACCAATTTCGCCACCTCGGCAACGAGAAGGCGCATTTTACCGGCCTTTTTGCCCTTGTCAACGCTTTTTTGCTTTTGGGGCGTGCTATTCAAACTATCTCGAAATGGGTGTATGCTGTGGGGCAGAGCTTCAGTCTTGCCCGCTTCGCGGGTGACCTTCAGGAGAGTGCCTGAAACAATCACACCAATACCTGGTAAGGAGGGTATCCATGACTGAACTCATGACCGAAATACTGCACGAACCGGCGAAACAGCCGCCAGAAGGTTTTCCCCATGCACCCGAGGGCTGGACACCACAGGATGCAATGGAAACAGCCAGGAAGGAGGGCATGGAAGCGGTTACGGAAGACCATTGGGAATTGATCCGTGCCCTGCAGGAATACTATGCCAAGCACCCCGAGCGTACCATTCGTGTGCGTGAGCTGGCCTATGCACTGGATGAAAAATTTCACCCCCAAGGTGGTTTGAAGTTTCTTTACAGCATCATGTCCGGCGGTCCGGTCGCTCAGGGTTGTCGCCTGGCTGGCCTGCCCATGCCTCATGGTGCCGTGGACAAATCCTTCGGCAGCGTCATGTAAATCACACCACGCCCTGCCGGCACAAGCCGGTGGGGTGTGTTACAATGCGCGCCGGCGCAAGCCCTGACCGATGCCGGTTTTCGGCGTGTCATGCTGCATTCGGTGGTTCCCCACGGTTGTCCGCCCGGTAGGTTCCCGGCATATTCCCGACAGCTTTCTGATCGACTCCATGCGTTTCCTGACTGTTGTGATCAAGTCTTGCTCCATTCAGCCCATTACAGGCGAAACACGATTGCCTGCCTGGCAGGCCAAGATACAGGTACAACATGACTCGAAAGCAAAAACCGAAAGTTCCCTTCGTAGATCCCCACGCTGAACGGGAAGCGCGCAAGTACGAAAACCCCATTCCCAGCCGGGAAGCCATCCTCAACCTGCTGGAGCAGGCCGGCAAGGCCCTGAAAGCCGAGCAGATCGCCCGGCAATTACCTATACGGGATGACCAGTTCATCGCGCTGGAGCGCCGGCTGGGTGCCATGGTGCGTGACGGGCAATTGATCCAGAACCGCAAGGGGGCCTTTGGCGTGGCCGCGCGCATGGACCTCAAGGCCGGTCGTATTCTGGCGCATCCCGATGGCTTTGGCTTCTTCCGCCCCGATGAAGGCGGGGAAGACGTGTTTCTCAGCCCCAAGCAGATGCGCAAGGTGCTGCACGGTGACCGGGTACTGGTGGCCATCACCGGCATGGACCGCCGGGGCCGCCCGGAAGGCGCCATCGTGGAGGTGCTGGAGCACGTCAACCAGCAACTGGTGGGCCGATACGAGGAAGAAGATGGTGTTACTTTCGTGGTGCCGGATGACAAGCGCATCATACGCGACATCATCATTCCGCCCGAGAAACGCGGCAAGGCCCGGGTAGGGGACCTGGTTCTGGTACGCATTCTGCGCCAGCCATCGGAACACCGCCGGCCTACCGGTGAAGTGGTGGAAGTGGTGGGTAAACCCGGTGATCCCGGCATGGCGGTGGAGCTATCCATACTCAGCCATGGCCTGCCACTGGGCTTTCCCGATGAAGTGCTGGCCGAAGCGGCCACCTTTGCCGATACCGTACCGGAGGAGGACTGGCAGGGGCGGGTGGACTTGCGTGAACTGCCGCTGATGACCATCGACGGCGCGGACGCGCGCGATTTCGACGATGCCGTGTTCTGTCGCCCCGAAGGCAAGGGCTGGAAACTGTGGGTGGCCATTGCCGATGTGGCCAGCTATGTCATGCCCGACTCGCCGCTGGACCGGGAAGCCTATGCACGCGGTACTTCCGCCTACTTCCCCAACAAGGTGGTTCCCATGCTGCCGGAGAAACTCTCCAATGGCTTGTGTTCCCTCAACCCGCGGGTGGAGCGTTTGTGCATGGTCTGTGAAATGCAGGTCGATCGCAAAGGTGTGGTTGAAGGCTATGAATTTTATCCGGCGGTGATGCGTTCCTGCGCCCGGCTGACCTATGACCAGGTGGATGCCGCCCTGCATGGCCGCAAAACCGAAGGCGAAAATCCGGCAGAAGCCCAGCTGGAGCACCTGAAAAATCTCCATGCCCTGTACGAAGCCTTTGCCGGTGAGCGCCAGCGGCGGGGCGCGCTGGATTTCGACAGCCACGAAGTGCAGTTCATTTTCGATGAGGCCGGCCACCTGCGGGAACTGCGACCGGCCCATCGCAATGTGGCTCACCGGATGATCGAGGAGTGCATGATCGCGGCCAATGTCTGCGCGGCCCGGCTGCTGGACAAGGTGAAGATTCCCGCCCCGTACCGCAACCATGAGCCGCCACCGGCCAGCAAGCTGGAAGATCTGGTGACTTTCCTGCACAGCATGGGGTTGAAGTTCCCCGCCAGGGGAAAACAGCCCACGCCACAGGATTTTGCCGCCGTGCTGGAACAGGCCAAAGACCGGGAAGACTTTCGCCTGATTCAGATGGTGCTGCTGCGTTCCCAGTCCCTGGCGGTCTACAGTGCCAGGAATCTGGGCCACTTCGGCCTGGGCCTGAGCCATTACACCCACTTTACCTCACCCATCCGCCGCTATGCCGACCTGCTGGTTCACCGCGCCCTGCACTGGCACTGTGGCGGGCTGGAAGGCCGCAAGTACATCTACAGCCATGAGCAGATCGATCGCATGGCCGAACACTGTTCCCAGCGCGACCGTACCGCCGAAGAAGCCAGTCGCGAGGCCGAAGAACGGCTCAAGTGCATCTGGCTGGCGGACAAGGTGGGCGAGGTTTTCCACGGGCAGATTACCGGCGTGACCTCCTTCGGTCTGTTCGTCGAGCTGGACGATACCCTGATCAGTGGCCTGGTCCATGTGACCTCCCTGCCCAATGATTACTACCACTTTGATCCGGTACAGCATCGCCTCAATGGTGAACGCAGCGGGCGGGTCTACCGCCTGGGAGACTGTGTACAGGTACAGGTGATGCGCGTGGACGTGGAAGACCGCAAGATCGACTTCAACCTGGCGGAAGACGATGGCTGACAGCGACTGGCTGGCGGGCATCCACGCGGTGCAGACGGCGCTGGAGCATGACCGGCAGCATGTGCGCCGCCTGTTGCTGGCCCCCGGCAAGCGCAACCCCCGGCTGCAAAAACTGCTGGAGCAGGCCGAAGCCCATGGCATTCCCGTGGAACATGGCCCACCGGCCCGTTTGCAGAAACTGGCCGGCACCCCCCATCATCAGGGTGTGCTGGCGGAGTACGAACCACCGGCCTATCTGGATGAACAGGGCCTGCTCAGCCAGGTGGCGGAAAAACCCGACAGCCTGCTGCTGGCACTGGATGGCGTGACCGACCCCGGTAACCTGGGGGCCTGTTTGCGCAGTGCCGACGCGGCGGGTGTGGCGGCCGTGATCCTGCCGAAAGACCGGGCGGTGGCGGTGACCCCCACGGTACGCAAGCGTGCCGCCGGCGCGGCGGACCAGCTGCCCATTGCCCGGGTCACCAACCTGGCCCGAACCCTGGAACAGTTGCAACGGGCCGGGTTCTGGGTGGCCGGTGCCGCCGGCGAGGGTAGCCAGAGCCTCTACGAGCAGCCCCTGAGCCTGCCGCTGGTGCTGGTGATGGGTTCCGAAGGCAAGGGCTTGCGCCCCGGTGTGCGCAAGCGTTGCGACTGGCTGTTGCGCCTGCCCATGCACGGCGTGGTGGAAAGCCTGAATGTTTCCGTGGCCACCGGCATCTTCCTCTACGAAATCCTGCGGCAGACGCGCCAACAGGCGGGATAAACCCCACCGTTTCAACCCGCAGAGGGTGCTGGTTGTGCCGTGTCAGAGTTGGTTCAGCACCGCATTCAACGTATCCGGCAACGGGGCGCTGATGATCAGCCGTTCGTTGTTCAGGGCGGTGAATTCCACCATGCTGCTGTGCAGAAACAGCCGTTTCAAACCGCGTTGCTGCATTTGACGGTTGAAATCCCGATCTCCGTATTTTTCATCCCCGGCCAGGGGAAAACCCATGGCCGCAGCATGCACGCGGATCTGGTGGGTGCGACCGGTGAGCAATTCGCACTGCACCAGACTGGCCTGCCGGTAGCGTTCCTGGGTGCGGAAAATGGTGCTGGCCGGCTTGCCGTCCTGTTCATCCACTTGCACCATGCGTTCACCGCCCTGCAACAGTTGGCGGCTCAACGGCAGATCCACCTGCATGCGCTGGTCTGCCGGATAACCCTTGACCAGTGCCAGATAAAACTTGTTGACCTGGCCCTGCTTCAGCTCCTGCTGAAACAACACCAGTGCATGCCGATGCTTGGCCAGTACCAGACACCCGCTGGTGCCCCGATCCAGCCGGTGGCCCAGGTCCAGGTCTTTCCACTTGGGGCGGGCCTGGCGCAGGGCTTCGATCACCCCCCAATCCTGTCCGCTGCCCTTGTGTACCGCCATGCCTGCCGGCTTGTCCAGCACCAGAAAATCGTCATCTTCGTGCAGAATGGCTTGCTGCAGCTGTTCGATGGCTTCGTCGGGTATTCGTACCTCTTGTGCCTGCCGGGTTTGCACGGGCGGAATGCGAACTTCATCCCCGGCCTGCAAGCGTGTGTTCACTTTTACACGTCCACCGTTGACCCGTACCTCACCCTTGCGCACCATCTGGTAGATGCGTGAACGCGGTACGCCCTTGAGTTGTTTCATCAGGAAATTGTCCAGCCGCTGGCCATCCGCTTGCGGGCCTGCCGTAACCTTTTTGACACCCATGTGCAGCCTCGTGTTGTGCCCGGACGGGCGAAAAGAGCGACAGGATACCGGTTTCGGTCACGGAAACCAAAATTTTCCCATGCAACAGGCATTTGCCAGTACACGGGGGACTTGCTATATTAGCGCGCTGGGTAAGACCGCCTTGCAGCTGTCGGTACCCAGCCGTCGAAAAGCGTGTGCTATGGCCAGTTTGCCGGCCCTGCCTCTTCGACAAGGCCCGATCAATAACCGGGCCCATCACCGCCTGGCACTTTCCCAAAACGCCCACCAATGCGAACGGGACAGCGGCCCGCAGTGATGGTTTGCGAGAATTTCAGGTCGCCCCCCAGATGGGTGCGACAAGGCGCCTCCCTGTTGCATGGAGGTGGCGAGAACGAGCACCGGGCTGAAGCCCCCGCACTCTGCCAGACAATGGCCGGGAGAGCACGGGCCCGCCAGATCATGGTGGCAGGCAGCCCCCGGGAATGAATAACAGACCGGCATCTGTGATTGTCCGCCCGGCCAACCTGTGGCCGGACAAGTACAGACCGGCAAGCGCCACAGGC